>JAFDCW010000146.1 GCA_019312705.1 Deltaproteobacteria bacterium | reverse complement strand
AACCGGAAACCAGCACATGGCTCTGCACGGCAGATCTGAACGGCGGCATCTGTGTGCCGGACGGCGCCTGAGTTCGATGCCGATCGGGGGAAGCGTTGGCCACTGCGTTGCCGGTTTCCCCCGGTCATTCCGTCGCATCCCTCGCCTGCCTTGCCTGCCTGGCACCACCCGGCGGGGGCCATCGTGAAGGGCGATGGGGACGTCTTCGGGTACCTCGATTTTCGGAAGTACCTGTCGGACTACTACGCCGAAAAGAAGCGCACGACGCGGACCTTCTCTTACCGCTGGTTTGCTCGGCGGGCGGGCCTCAGGGCGCCCAACCACTTGAAGCGCGTGATCGATGGGGAGCGCAACCTCGCGGCCGACACGACCCTGCGCTACGCCGAGGCCCTCGGCCTCGAGGGGGACGCGGCCAGCTATTTCTGCGAACTCGTGCGCTTCGGCCAGGCCAAGAGCCAAAGAGAGAAGAGCGCCGCCTACCGTCGCCTCTCCGAGTTTCAGGGATATCGCCGCGCCCAGCCCCTCGACGTTCAGCACGACCGCTACCACTCCGAGTGGTACATCTCCGCCATCCGCGAAATGCTCCCGCGCTCTGATTTTCGCGGTGACCCCAAGTGGGTCGCCAAGCAGCTCATCCCGCCCATCACCGAGGCCGACGCGAAGGGCGCCCTCGATGTCCTCGAAGAGCTCGGAATGATCTCACGGGCTCCCGATGGCTCCATCTCCCGCGCCGACCAGGTGGTCTCGACGGGGCCGGAAACGGCCGGCATGCACGTCGGCCACTATCACGGCGTCATGATGAAGAAGGCCATGGAGTCCATCGACATAGTTCCTCCCGGGGAGCGGGACATTTCGGGGGTGACGCTCTGTCTGCCCGAGAAGGCGATCCCGCTGCTGAAGGAACGAATCCGCGCGTTCCGCCGGGAGATCATTGCCATGGAGGCCGCCGAGGGCGACGGTGATCGCGTCGTGCAGCTCGCCATTCAGCTTTTTCCGCTCACTACCGGGAAGGGAGACGAGTCGTGACCCATCGCTTCATCGCCATCATCGCGCTTAGCTGCGTCTTCACGTGCGTCATTGGGTGCATCGCCACCGAGACGGGCAATCCGACCTTCCGGCCCACGGCGAGCACGACCCCCGACTCACTGGACGGCATGCTCCTCGCGGACAATCCGATGCTGCCGATTTTCGAGCCCATGGCCTCCCTCGAAGGCGGGGCGGGCTCGATCGATCCGCCCACGGGTGAGGTCTGGGTGTGGAACCTCGACCGGCAGCTGCCGCCAACAAAGACCGCGGTGGCCGCCGACGGGAGCTTTCGCCTCGAGTTCGAGGCGGCTTCCGGTGAACTTCTGCGCATGCACATCGTGAACGAAGGGGGGGGGCTCGCTTCCCTCCCCCTCGACCTCCGCGTGACCGACACCGGGCTGTCGATGGCGGAGCCAACGTCCCCGTGCCTCGACATCGCCCCGGAGGTGCTCGCTCTGGCCGGCGCTTCTGGGTCGGGAGTCATCGAGATGACGAACACGTGTTCGACCCCCGTCCTGCGCGAACCGGCCCGGCTCCAGTCGGAAACGGGCGCCTACGCCGTCGAGGATGCCGCCGCCGAGACCTCGCTGGGCGCCACGACCACGCTACGGATCGAGGCCCTCACCACCGGTGAGCCGGCGGTGGTCTTGCTCCCCCTGACGGCACCCACCGCCGGCACCCGTGCCGTGAGCGTCTATCAGCTCTGAACACGAAATCCGGTCGTGAAGTCTATCGCCGACGATCTGCCGTAGTCCCCGACAGGGGTGGCGCATGCGCCGGGGGATGTACATCGTGCCCTTGCCGCGCTAGAGAGTCGCCACATCACGTGGGGCAAGCCCCGGCCTCCGAGGAATCGCCCATGCAGCCCGTACAACATCGCCGCCCCGACTTCGCTCAAGCCCAGAGCCACGCTCGCAACGAGGTCGCGTCCGCGCTCATGACGCAGGTCTATTGGTGGATGTCCGTGGGCCTCGGGCTCACGGGCCTCATCGCCTACGCCGTCGCTCACGTGCCGCCGCTGACCAACCTCATCTTCGGCAATCCGATGGTGTTCTACGGTCTGCTCTTCGGTGAGCTGGCGCTGGTATGGTTCCTCTCAGCGCGCATCACCCGGATGTCGGCGGCCGGGGCCGTCGGTGGTTTCCTGTTCTACTCGGCGCTCAACGGCCTCACGATGGCCTTCATCTTCCTCGCCTATACCGAGGCATCGATCGCCTCGACCTTCTTCATCACCGGCGGCACCTTCGGCACGATGGCGGTCTTCGGGACCGTGACCAAGAAGGACCTCTCGGGGTGGGGCTCTTTCCTCTTCATGGGGCTCATCGGCGTCATCATCGCGATGGTCGTGAACATGTTCCTGGCGAGCCCGATGCTCTACTGGGGCATCACCATCTTCGGTGTGCTCATCTTCGTCGGGCTCACCGCCTACGACGTGCAGCGCATCCGCGCCATGGCCGCGGACAACCCCGGCGCGCCCAACCTCGCGGTCTACGGCGCGCTTCGGCTCTACCTCGACTTCATCAATCTCTTCCTCATGCTCCTGCGCCTGTTCGGGAACCGCCGCTAGCTCGGCGAGGGGGGACCACATGGCGACGGACATGGCGACGGGCGGCCGCGACTTCGACGTCGTGCTCTTCGGGGCGACCGGGTTCACGGGTCGCCTGACGGCGCGGTACCTCGCTCGGAACTACGGCGGGTCTCTCCTCCGCTGGGCCATCGCCGGCCGCGATGCCAGGAAGCTCGAGGGGCTCCTCGATGAGCTGGCGGGCCTGCACGGCTCGTGTCGCGAGGTCGGCGTGATCCAGGCCGACCTCGACGACCCGGCCAGCCTTCGGGCGATGGCCGCCCGGGCCCGGGTCGTCGCGACTACCGCCGGCCCCTTCATTCGCTACGGCGAGCCGGTGCTGAAGGCGTGCATTGCCGAGCGCGCGGACTACGCCGACATCACCGGCGAGCCTGAGTACGTCGACCTCACCCTCGCCCGGTACGATGAGGCGGCTCAGCAAGCCGGTGTTCGGGTCGTGAGCTGCTGCGGTTTCGATAGCGTGCCCCACGACATGGGCGCGTTCTTCACGGTGAAGCAGCTCCCCGACGACGTGCCCATCACTCTCGAGGCTTTTGTCCGGGCCCGCGGGGTCATGAGCGGCGGAACGTGGACCAGCGCCGTCGAGGCGATGGGGCGCATGCGCCAGGCGGCCCAGGGCCCCCGTCCGAAGAGGCCCTCAACCGGCCCTCGCCGGGTCGGCGGCACCAAGGGGCGCGTGCGTTTCGAACGCCAGATTGGCCGCTGGGTGGCGCCCCTGCCGACGATCGACCCTCAAGTGGTCAAGCGGTCCGCCCGGGCCCTCGACTGCTACGGGCCCGACTTCCGCTACGGTCACTACGCCGCCTTCAAACGCGCTTCGACCATCGCTGGCGCTGCGGTCGGCCTCGGCGCCATCGCGGCGCTCACCCAGACCGCGCCTACCCGGGCATTGCTTTATCGGTTCAAGAAGCCTGGCCAAGGCCCGACCGAGGAAGAGATCGCCCGGGGATGGTTCGAGGTGCGCTTCGTCGCCCAAGCGGGCGGGAAGGTGCTCAAAACCAAGGTCAGCGGCGGAGATCCGGGCTACGGCGACACGTCGAAGATGCTCGGCGAGTGCGCGCTCTGCCTCGCCCTCGACCGGGATCGCACCCCGGACCGGGCAGGCGTACTGACCACTGCGGTCGCTCTCGGCGAGCCCTTGCTCGCGCGCCTCGAGGGCGCCGGGCTTCGCTTCGAGACCCTCTGACGCGAACCGTCCCCGCAGAGGGCCAGTGCTATGCTGCGCGCCGTGCCTCGACCGGAACGACGTGACCTGCTGCTCCTCGGGGCGGCCCTCCTCGCCGTCGTCGGGGCCACGGCCCATCGCTTGGACAACGGCTTCGTCTGGGACGACCTCACGGTCATCGTCGCCGGCGACGTCATCCACGACGTGGCGAACCTCCCCGAGGTCTTCACCCACCGGACGCTCTACGTCTCTCAGGGTTTCGACGCAGAGGACGACGCAGTCGGCGTAGACACGTACCGGCCCGTCACCCTCACCACGTTTTTCATCGACTCCGCGCTCAGTGGGCGTCGCCCCCTCGCCTATCACCTCACGAACCTTTTCACCCACCTCGCCTGCGTCGTTCTCGTGTTCTTCCTCGGCCGGCGCCTGCTCGCCCCGGGGCGCCGTCACCTCGCTCCCCTCGCCGCGGCGGTCTTTGGCCTCACCCCGCACCTCGCCGAGGCGCACGTGTGGATCGACGGGCGCTCCGACCTCTTCGCGACCCTCTTCGGCGTGAGCTCGCTGCTCGTCTATCTGCGCGGTCGCGATGCCCAGGGCGCTCGGGAGAGCGGCGCCCAACGGCCCGGGGTGCTCTTCGCCCTGAGCGGCGTGCTCTTCCTGCTCGGTCTGCTGAGCAAGGAGGTGCTGCTCCTCGCCCTGCCCGCCTTTGCGCTCTTCCCACGGGAATCGCGGGAATCGCGGGAATCGCGGGCATCCGATGACTCGGGCGCCCCGGTCGAAGTCGGCGCCCCCCTGTCGTCGTTCCCGTCCCTTTCAACGCTCCGTTCCGTCGCGTCGCTCTTGTCCCTCTTGCCACTGGTCGCGGCCGCCGTCGTCTATCTGGCCCTGCGCGTCTCCATACTTTCGGGACTCCGCACGCATCGCGATCCGGAACAGCTACTCGCGGCCCTCGTTCGCCTACCGGTCCTTCTCGCTGAGGGGGCCCTCGAGCTCACCGTTCCGATGCGGGTCTACGTGCACTCGATGAGCGAGGACTACCGCGCCCTCGGGCTAACCGTGGTGCTCGGCATCGGCGTCTTGGTGGTCGCCGTTCTCCTCGCGGTGTTTGCGAAACGCCGCGAGCAGCCTGCGTTCGCGTGGTCAGTCGTTTGGTATGCCTCGACCCTCGCCCCGGCGGCGGTGATCGCGACCCTCGCCTGGCCGGGTTTTGGACGCTACCTCTACCTGCCCTTTGCAGGCCTCGCCCCGGGGCTCGTCGACTTACTGGGGGCCGGCTTTCTGGTCCTGGTCGCCCGGCGTCCCGGCATTCGCGGGCTCGCGAAGCTGAGTGTCACAGCCTACCTGCTGGCCCTCGGGCTGCGCCTCGCCCTCTATACGACCGACTACCACGACGAGCGCACGCTCTGGGGGGCGGTCGTAGAAGCGGCTCCGGACCGGTCGCACGGCTGGGGGTACTACGGCGCGACGCTCCTCGAGGAGGGGGACCCCGCGGGGGCGGTGCCGGCCCTCCGGCGCGCGGTGCAGATCGATCCCGGGGAGCCGCGTTACCTTTCGCAGCTCGGTTGGGCGCTGCTCCTCAGCGGCGACCGCCAAGGTGCCCTCAACGCTGTTGCGACGGGACTCAACCGTTTCCAGCCCGCCGGGGGCTTCCACGCCCTCGCCGCCGAGGCCCTTCTCCCGGTTCGGCCGGACCTGGCGGCGGGCCACGTAAGCGCCTGCCTCGATGACGAGCCGGGGCGCCCCGACTGCGTCGAAGTCGGTCAGAGATTAGGTACGCCGTAGTGCGGGATGCAGCGGTCGGCCGTGTCTTCCACTATCATCCGGGCCCATGGCGAACGACAACGACGACAGGTTTCCTTCGGCCTTCCCCCGGGTGCGCATGCGCCGCAACCGGCGCGATGATTGGTCTCGCCGGCTCATCCGCGAAAACGTCCTAACGACGAACGACCTCATCTGGCCGGTCTTCGTCCGCGAGGGCTCCGGTGAGTCCACGCCGATCCCCTCCATGCCCGGCGTGAACCGGCTGACCGTCGACCTGCTCGTCGACGCCGTCAAAGAGGCGGCGGCGGTCGGTGTGCCGGCGGTGGCTCTGTTTCCCGTGACCGACCCGAAGGACAAGTCACCGGACGGCGAAGAGGCGTTCAACCCCGACAACCTGGTCTGCCGTGCGGTCCGCGCGGTCAAGGAGGCGGTCCCGGACGTCGGAATCGTCTGCGACGTGGCCCTCGACCCCTTCACCACCCACGGCCAGGACGGACTGGTCCGCGGCGACTACGTGGTGAACGACGAGACCCTCGACGTGCTCGTCAAACAGTCGGTGAACCAGGCGAAGGCTGGCTGCGATGTCATCGCGCCGTCCGACATGATGGATGGAAGGGTCGGGGCGATCCGCGACGCCCTCGACCGCGACGGCTATGACCACGTGCGCATCCTCGCTTACGCGGCGAAGTACGCATCAGCGTTCTACGGGCCCTTCCGTGACGCAGTCGGCTCCTCGGGCAGCCTCGGCAAGGGCGACAAGCGCACCTACCAGATGGACCCGGCCAACGGTGACGAAGCTTTACGGGAGGTCGCCCTCGACCTCGCCGAAGGCGCCGACATGGTGATGGTCAAGCCGGGCATGCCCTACCTCGACATCGTCCGCCGCGTGAAAGAGACCTTCGGCGTGCCCACCTACGCCTATCAGGTGAGCGGTGAGTACGCGATGATGCGCGGCGCCGCTGACAACGGCTGGATGGACTGGGAGCGCATCCTCCTCGAAAGCCTCCTGGGCTTCAAACGCGCCGGCGCCGACGGCATCCTCACCTACGGCGCCGTCGAAGCCGCCAAACTGCTGGCAACTTAGCAGCTCGGGCCGTGCGAACTTGCTCAGACTCCGCGCAGTCGTCCCGTCGCGCCGATCAGCGCCGGGATCGCGACCTCCGTGCGCAGAGGTCGTACGCCCAGAGACATCTTTGCGAAGCCCGCATCGGCAAGCAGGTCGAGCTCGAAGGGGATCCAGCCGCCTTCGGGGCCGACGGCGAGGACGAGGCGAGGTCCGTCGAGGTTCAGGCTCTGCTCCTCCGAAGCTTCGGGGTGCGCGACGACGCAGGTCGCCCCGGCCGTTGTCGCGGGGAGCTGGTCCTCGACGTAGGGTCGAAAGCGGCGCTCGACGGTGAGCTGCGGGCGCACTGTATCGCGCCCTTGTTCGAGGCCCAGGTCGAAGAGCCGCGCCACCGTCGCCGCCGAAAGAGCCTGGGCATCGAAGTAGCTCTTTTCGACCCGGGCAGCGTTCAGGAGCACCACCCGGTCGATGCCCATCGATGCGATGGCGGGCAGCAATCTCTTGAGGGCCTTCGGGCGCGGCATGGCCAGCAGGAGATCGATGCCCGGGCGCCGAGGCGGAGCCGCGTCGAGGGTCACCCGCAGCTCCACCGCCTCCTCATCATTGCAGAGGACCTCCGCCGAGCCGACCCGGCCGCCGAGGCGCCCGACGCGCAGTTGGTCCCCGGCTCGTACTCGGAGGACCTCCCGGGCGTGACGCGCCCGGTCATCGGTCAGTCGGACCGTGTCCTCTGAGTCGAAGTCTTCGTCATGAAGAAGCAGGAGATTCATCGGAGAGGCATATCGAGACGCCGAGGGCCGCTCCCCCCAGAGTCACGGGCGCGACCCGTCAGTCCTCGCCGCGACCGCTGGCCCGGCGGCTTTCGGTCTCCGTGGAGAACCAGCCGTTGGTCAGCACGTCGAGGATCGCGCCAAACTCGTCGACGCGCATTTCGAGGGCAGCGTAGGCGAGGGGGTCTTCCGGGGGGCGAAGCATCAGGCGCAGGAGAAGCTGGCGGCGCAGGTAATACGTGCGCGTCACCTCGAGCATGAGATCGCGCTGCACACCGATGAGGCCGTAGACCTGAACCTCCGAGGCGTTGAAGACCAGTTCACGGAGGTCCCAGATGGCGCCGACGGTGAAGAGGTGGGAGCCCTGATTCCAGTTCTCCTCATTGCGCGGGTTCACCGCTGGGCCGCCGCCGGGGAGGGTGTCCTCGATGCGAGTGAAGCGGTCGTCCTGGTACGCATACCCGCCGGCGAGGGTGGGCAGGAGGCCTCGTGTCCTTGCGGCGGACCTCAGGCCATCGAAGTTGGCCGGGTCGACTCGAAAATACTCGAGGCAGATGCGCACCGTCTCGGCGACCGAGGGCTCGTGGCGCATCTGCTGCCGGGCCGCCTCGACGGCGCTATTGCCTTGCGCCGCCGCGCTTCCCGCGGCGAGGGTGGGCACCAGGGAGGCTGCCCCAAGGGCGACTAGCATCATGAGCGTCTTCATCGTTGGATCTCCTCGATTCTCATACGTCCAGAGGGCAGAGTCGAGAGCGGTCGACGCAACCACACTTCGAGCACCGTTTCGAGCACGGTGATTCGTTCTTTCAAGATCTCCACTTGGAGCCG
>JAFDCW010000837.1 GCA_019312705.1 Deltaproteobacteria bacterium | reverse complement strand
CCTCCGCCGGGGGCATCCTCCTTTCCCTCGCCCAGATGGACAGCATTCGCACCATCGACCCCCGCGACATGGTGGCCGTCGTCGGCCCCGGAGCGGTGACCGGCGCGGTGCACGAGGCAGCCGACGAGGCGGGGCTGTTTTACGCCCCGGACCCGAACTCGGCGGACTCCTGCACCATCGGTGGCAACGTCGCGACCAACGCGGCCGGGCCGCGCACCTTCAAATACGGCGTCACCCGGGACCATGTCCTCGGCCTCGAGGTGGTGACCGGCACCGGCGAGATCCTCCGGGTCGGCAGGCAAACGCGCAAAGGCGTGACGGGCTACGACCTCACCGCGCTGATGGTGGGCAGCGAGGGCACCCTCGGCATCGTGACGGAGGCGACCGTTCGGCTCTTGCCGCGCCCCGAAGCTGTCGCGACGCTCCTGGTCCTCTTCGAGGACGAAAGCCAAATCCCTCGCGCGGTCCTCGCGATGGCGACGGCCGGCGCCGCCCCGCGGTGCGTCGAGCTCCTCGACGCCCTCACCCTCGACGTCCTACGGCCCGACGCCAAAGTGCCCATCCCGACGAGCGCCAAGGCGATGCTCATCGTCGAGGTCGACGGCGACGCAGGCGATCTCGACCGCATGCTCCAGCGCACCGGCGAGGTGCTCATGGACCAGGGCGCCTCGGACGTGCTGGTCGCGCGCAGTGGCTCAGACCGGGACCGCCTCTGGGCCGCCCGGCGCCAGATGAGCGTCTCGGTGAGGCGCCTCGCCAACCACAAGCTGAGCGAAGATGTCGTCGTTCCGCCGGCCCGGCTCCCAGAGCTGCTCGGCGCGGTGCGAGAGATCGGCGAACGACAAGAGCTACAAATGCCCGCCTACGGCCACGCCGGCGACGGAAACCTGCACGTGAACTTCCTCTGGGACGACGACGAGGAGCGGCGCCGGGTCGATGCGGGCATTGTTGAGCTCTTCGAGCGGGTCGTCGGCCTCGGCGGCACCCTCAGCGGCGAACACGGCCTCGGCCTGACCAAGGCGCCCTACCTCGGCCTCGAACAAAGCGACGCCGTCATCCGGGTCCAGCGCCAGATCAAAGACGTCTTCGACCCGGCCGGCATCCTCAACCCCGGCAAGATGTTCCCGGTCCCCGGCAAGGCGCCGCGCCACGGGGATTGCTAGAGGGGGGTGAGGAGCCGAAGCTACCCGTCGCTCGTCAGCGGACGAAGGTGCCCTCGAGGGTCTCGACAGCTATCACACACTCAAGCCACTGCTCGAGTTCCTCCGGGCTGCCTTCGGCGATACGTGCTTCGACTACGGAACCGACGAAGTGATCGAGCGCACCGCGAAGTACGTTGGAACACAGATCAGTGGATACCGGAACTGAAGCCATGCTCACCAGTTCATCGCCGCCTCGGATCGGCCAGGCGACCGTTCTCGGTATCGACGGAATTCGTGCGCTTAGTCGCAGGCGAAGAAGCTGCACGTACCGCCGATGCAAAGGGGGGCGGCCGGGCAATCATCAATCACGATGGATGGGCAGTCCGAAGGGGCCGAGCACGGAAGTGTGCATATGCGACTCTCAGGATCGGACGCCGTCGGGCGGCCCAGGCAGAAATAGTCTTCGTGGCAGTCCGAATCAATTTCACATGGCTCGGTGAACCCGTTCGCCGGATAGTCCGAAGCACATCCAAACAGGATGACTAGCAAGAGGACGTAACTCCGGAAGCCAACGGCGAAGCGGCGCATAGAGTGCATCGCTCTGAGCCTACCACCCCACTCGTCCCAACCTCCTGGGATTCCCGGGCCGCATGTCCGCAGTGGCCTGTCCACCAATTCCGGGCCGTCGCCGCAACGCCAGCCGGGCCGCATAGGGACGTGGCGCTCCCGGTCGCTCTTCAGTCGGCGAAGATTCCGTCGAGGGTCTCCGCGGTGATCACGCGGTCGAGCCACTCCTCGAGTTCCTCCAGGTTGCCTTCGGCGATGCGTGCTTCGACTGCGGAACCGAGGGCGCCGAAGCGTAGCTGGAGGAGGCGGGCGAGCATCGTGCGGTTGGCCTCTTGGCGGCCCTTTTCCATGCCCCGCGCTTCGCCCTCCTGGCGACCTTTCTCAATGAGTTGCTCTGCTGGAGATGCCATGGCTGCCTCGACCTCTGGGATGACCTCGATGAATCTGTCTCGGATGGTCTCGAAGGAGACGTCCTTGGCGACCCGTATAATGTAGCGCACAAGCGTGTCGAAGTCCGCGGAGTCCCGGCCCGGGGCTACCAGTTGCTCGATCTCTTCGCGCCACGCTCCGAGGCTCTCTAGGAGCGCCTCGATGGTCCGCGCATCACGCAGCACCCAGAGTGCGACCTTTGGAAACGCCTCGAGGGGCCGGGCAAGGAGGGTCGGGTCATCGACACGGACGAGGTCGTCGATGATCATCTCGAAGTTGGGCACCACGGACCCAAGCTCCGGCATGTCGTCGAGCCCGTCGACGAGTTCGTGGAGCGTGCGCGGCTCGGTCCACCCGCCGCGGCCATGATGAACAACGATTGGAACGACGATGGGTAGCGTCTTTCGTTTCGGGTCCTCACGGAGGATCGTCGCCCAGATGCGCTGGATGTAGGTCAGCAGGCGAAACGCCATCAGGGCATGGGGCTCGCTCTGATGCTCGACCAAGAAGTAGATGAACGCCATAGCGCCGTC
>JAFDCW010000836.1 GCA_019312705.1 Deltaproteobacteria bacterium | reverse complement strand
TGCCGGGCAGACCCGTGAAGACGCCGCGGTCGTACCCGCGGCGGATGAGCTCTCCCTCTCCCTCGCCAGGCCGTCGGCGGCGACCCTCCATACCTTCGGCGGCGCCGACGGGGTGGTTCGGGTGACGGGCAAAATGCTCGAAAACGGGACGTCGAGTCTCGCGGTGCCCGTCGCCGACCTGCTCATCCGCGGGGCGCACAATCGGGACAATGCTTGCGCTGCGGCCCTCGCCGCGCGCCTCGTGGGGGTGTCCGCGGACCAGGTGGCGAGCGTGCTCACCTGCTTCACCGGTCTTCCTCATCGCATGCAGCACGTTCGGCGCCTCGCCGGCGTCGACTACTACGACGACTCGAAGGCGACCAACGTCGGGGCCGCGACCGCCGCGGTGGACGGCCTCGGCGAGTTCGAAGGGCGGGTCGTGCTCCTCGCCGGCGGCGTCGACAAGGGCGGGAGCTGGACGCCCCTCGTCGAGCGCTTGCGTGACCGGGGCCGCGCCGTCGTCGCCCTCGGCGAGGCCACGGAGATCGTCGAGGGGGCCTTCGATGGCAGCGGCGTGCTCTTGAAGCGAGCCCGGGACATGGACGACGCCGTGGAGCTCGCGGCGCGCCTCGCCGAACCCGGAGACGTGGTCCTCCTCGCTCCGGCCTGCTCGAGCTTCGACATGTTCGGCTCCTACTCGGAGCGCGGGCGTGCCTTTGCCCAGGCCGTCGGTGCGCTCCTCGCGCCGGAAGGGGAGCCGTCGTGAAGTTCCTCGCGAAGATCCTGCCGAAGCGCCTCCGGCGTGAAGATGGCTTGGGAGCCCAGGGAGCTAAGGGAGCCAAGGGCGCCAAGGGCGCCAAGGGAGCCAAGGGCACCGGGACCCGGCGCCGTACGACCACGGCCCCCGAGGCCGACGCGTCCCCCAAGGCCCGGACCCTGCCGATCGGCCCCGCTGACGCGATCCTCGCCGGGGTAGTCGTCGCCCTCGTCGCGTTCGGCGTCGTGATGGTCTACAGCGCGAGCGCCGTCTACGCGGCGCAGCGCTATGGGGACGGTCAGCACTTCCTCATCCGCCAGGGCGTCTTCGCCGCCGCGGGGCTCTTCGTGGTCCTCGCCGTGGCGCGCATCGACTACCACCGCTACCGCGCGTTCACCTACCCCATCCTCGCGGGGGCCGCGGGCTTGCTCATGGTGACCGCTTTCGGCTTCGGCCACTCCGCCGGCGGCGCCGCCCGGTGGATTCAGCTCGGCCCGGTCAACATTCAACCCGCGGAGACGGCGAAGCTCGCGCTCATCCTGTGGCTCGCGCTCTCGCTCTCGAAGAAGGCGGACAAGATCCGCACCTTCTCGGTTGGTTTCCTTCCCCACGCGCTCGTCGCGGGCGCGTTGATGCTGCTCTGCCTGAAGCAGCCCGACTTCGGCAGCGCGGTGATGATGGGCCTCCTGACCTTCGTGATGCTCTTCGCCGCGGGCGCGAAGACGGGCTACCTGCTCGGGGCGGTCCTCCTCGCCGCGCCGGCGGCCTACGCGTTGATCGCGACGTCGCCCTACCGCATGCGTCGCATCCAGGCCTTCCTCGAGCCCTTCGAGCATCGGTACGACGTCGGCTATCAAATCTCCGAATCGCTCATGAGCTTCGGCTCTGGCGGTGTCACCGGCCTCGGCATCGGGGACAGCCGTCAGAAGCTCTTCTTCCTGCCCGAGGCCCACACGGACTTCATCAGCGCCATCATCGGCGAAGAGCTGGGATTCATCGGCATCGTGGTGCTGATCGGCGCGTTCGTGCTGCTGGTGATGCGAGGCATGCGTGCGGCTTTCCAGGCCGCCGACGATTACGGCACCTACCTCGCCGTCGGGGTCACGATGTTCATCGGCCTCCAGGCGTTCACGAACCTGGCGGTGGCCATGGGCATGTTGCCCACCAAGGGCCTGGTGCTGCCCTTCATCAGCTACGGAGGCTCCTCGCTGCTCGTGAATTGCGCAGCGGTAGGGGTCTTGCTCAACGTATCCCGACCGCGACCGCTCCCCGAGGGCGAAAGCGACGAGGGCGACGAGGGCGAAGAAGAAAATTCTCGGCGCGCGCGGGCGAGTGCGCGCCGATCGGGGCCCGGCCGTCATGGCCGAGCCCTCGGAGGGGCGACATGATCGAACGAATCCTGGTAGCGGGTGGCGGAACTGGTGGGCATCTCTTTCCCGGCATTGCCGTGGTGGAGGAGCTCCGGCGTCGAATCGAGGGCCTCGAGGTGACCTTCGTCGGCACCGCGCGCGGTATCGAGGCACGCGTTCTCCCCGAGATGGGCGAGAACCTCGAGCTCCTCGAGGTGACGCCCCTCAAGGGTCGAAAGCCAGGGGAGCTCGTCTCGAGCCTGGCCAAGCTGCCGGGGGCCGCGGGGCGGGCGCTCTCTTTGGTTCGCCGCTATCGCCCCGATCTCGTCCTCGGGGTAGGGGGCTATGCCTCCGGGCCGGTCCTCGCCGCCGCCGCCGCCCTCGGTGTGCCCACCGCCATCCTCGAACAGAACGCCCACGTCGGCATGACCAACAAGCTTCTGGCGAAG
Source organism: Deltaproteobacteria bacterium (assembly GCA_019312705.1). The sequence continues at coordinate 140 of JAFDCW010000836.1, read as the reverse complement.
GTCGTCGGCCGAGCCTACGTGAGCTTCGAAGAGACCCGTGAGGTCTTCCGGGAAGACCGCGTGCGCGTCGTCGGCAACCCGGTTCGCCAGGTCTTCGTCGATGCAGCCCGCCGGGCGGCGACGGATCCCGACGGCTTCGA
>JAFDCW010000835.1 GCA_019312705.1 Deltaproteobacteria bacterium | reverse complement strand
CTCGCGCATGACGAGCTCGGGCTCCACCTCGTGGCCGAGACGGGGGTTCATGCTGCAGATATAGGGGAGGTTGCGGAACATGCGCGAGAGGCAGACGAGACCTCCGAGGCACGGTCGGATGTCCTTCGCGGCGTTACGCGCGACCTTGTGCACGAGGAGGGGGTCGGCGAGCATCGGCCGACACACTTCCCAGAAGTCGAAGTCCCCGCGGGAGAGGGCGGCCTCAGCCATGTCCGGGTCCCCGAAGCGCGGTCCGAAGGCGACAGGGACCTCGACCGCGTCCTTGGCGGCCGTTGCGAGCCTCAGCCATCCGTCCGAGGGGATGTCTCGGCCGAGGGCGCCCCGGGTGGACTCGTGCCAGCCGACGACGAGGGAGATGCCGTCGACCCCGGCGCGCTCCGCCATGCGCATGAACTCGATGCACTCGGCCTCGCTGTTTCCGCCGCGGTCGTCCATCAGCTCCGTGCCGTTGAGACGGACCCAGAGCATGCGTTCGTCGCCGATCTGCGCTCGCATCGCGGCGAGCAGCTCGACCATGAAACGGCCACGCCCCTCGATGTCTCCGCCGTACTCGTCGGTCCGCGTGTTGGTGTAGGGCGAGAGAAAGTTCGACAGGAGGTAGCCCATGAAGCTCGTGACCTCGACGCCGTCGAAGCCGGCCTCCACCGAGCGCCGGGCTGCCTGAGCGTGGTCGTCGATGCACTCGGCGATGAGATCCCGACTCATCGTCATGGGCGGTTTGAAGTGCGGCAGAGTCTGCGGCACGGCCGATGGCTGAAGGCTGTTGTCGCGGTCGACGCCGCCGTAGCGACCCGCGTGCAGGATCTGCTGGACGGCGAGGGCACCAGCGCCGTGGATCATGTCGGCTATCTTGGCGAAGCCCGGGACGAAGCGGTCCTCGGCGATGGAGAGCTGGCGGAAGTACGCCTTGCCGTAGCGCGCGGTGTCTGGGTAGGCGCCCTGGTTCGTCACGATCCCGCAGCCGGTCCGGGCGACGACATCCATGCGCGCCAGCTCCCGGTCCGAGATTCCGCCGTCTTTGTCGTTGAAGTTGCTGACCGAGCACGCCGCGTACTTGATCGAGTTGGCCGCGAGCATGCGCCCGATCTTCCGCTCCTTGAAGAGGTTCGGGTATTGCTCGATGCCCGGGAGGTCCTTGTTGATTGCGTGTACGCCGTTGGCGTCGGCGAGGCAGCGTTCCCACGCCATCCCGCCGTCGCGTCGCTCAGAGTCCGTGCTGCTCATGCTTATCAATCCTTCTTTGCGTCGCGCTTAGTCGACCGCGATTACGAGGGCCATGGCGGTGTCGCCGGCGGCACATCCGCTGAAGAGTCCGTAGCCGCCGCCCGCCAACACCAGTTCTTCGATCAGTTCGATGACCAGGCGGCTTCCGGTGGGTGCTTGGGGGTGTCCGTAGATCAGGGGTGAGCCGAAGTTGTTGATTCGGTCATGGGCCAACTCGAGCTCCCTGCAGAAGTAGAGGTCGTTGACCGCGAAGGGGTTGTGAGTCTTTACGGCCTTCACGTTGCCAATGTTGACGTTGGCCTTGTCGAGGGCGGCTTTTGCCGCGGGTACGACGGCCTTGGGCATCATGCCGAGCTCCACCCGCGCTTCGCCGTAGGACACGATGCGGACCTTCACGGCTTTGTCGCGGCTCAGTTCGGTGGCCCGGTCTTCGTCGCAAACGACGATGCCGGCGCTGCCGTCGGCGGGGTGCGTCTGACTGCCGAAGGTGACGGTCCCGCCCTCGACCATCGGCCTGAGTTTGGCGAGTCCGTCGGCGGTCACCGGGTGCACGCCTTCGTCGGCCTCCGTCGTCTCTACGCGCTTTCGGCCCAGGGGCACGTCGACCGGCGCCATGTATCGGCGCTGGAACGCGCGGTCGTCGGCCAACGCGGCTTCGTATTGGCTCCACCGGAGCAGAGTGATCTCGTCCTGCTCCTCTCGCGAGAACCCTTCGGCTTTGGCGACGCGCTCGGCGGTCTCCACCATGGCGTTCTTCGCTAATGGGTCTCGGCTGAAGGCGTCCCACACCCAATCTGTCCCGTCGCCGCGCCCGCCCGGGGCCTTGGGTTTCGGGTAATAGATGTGCGGCCCGTTGCTGGTGCGGTCGCAGGTCAGGCCGAGCACGCACTCGCGTTGCCCTGTTTCCACTTCGACGGCCGCCATCGCGAGGACACGAGCGGAGGTCGCGCAGGCCTGGGCGACAGTCGGGCCGGTGATGGCCGGGGCGCCGACCATGCCCGCCAGCCACGGCGCTCCATAGAAGCTATCGCGCTGGGGCACGGTCATGCCGAGGATGAGCCCGTCGAGCTGACTCGCTTCCACTCCGCGGGCGGGCAGCGCCGCCTTGGCGACCCCCGCCGCCAGCTTCACCGAGTGTTGCTCGCTGAGCGAGCCCTGCCATTTGCAGAAGGGGGTGCTCCAGTAGGCGCCATAGGGGATGTGGGCTTTGGTCAGCGTCATCCGTTTTTTCTCCTCAAAGCGTCGAGCACCTTCTCTGGGGTGATCGGTAGGTCTCGTATACGGACGCCGACGGCGTCGTAGATAGCGTTGGCGATGGCCGGGGCCGTAGGCACGAGGCCGGGCTCCCCCACTCCCTTGGCCCCGAAGGGCCCCTCGGGGTCTCCGGGTTCGATGAACTCGACGTGGGTGGGAAAGTTCATCTCCTGGACG
>JAFDCW010000834.1 GCA_019312705.1 Deltaproteobacteria bacterium | reverse complement strand
CCCCGGCCCCCCCGGTCCCACGAGACCCCCGGGGCCTCGGACTCAGCGCCCGCTTCGGCGACCTGGTCCGCGCAGCGCGGGCCGTCGACGATACGAACCAGGCCGAGTCGGCCGAAGGATGCGTGCTCCGGGGCGAGGGGCCCTACCGCCTCACCGCCGACGTCGCTGTCGCCATCCGGCCGCTGCCCGAGGCCCCGGAAGACCTCGACGCGCGCCTCCGGGATGCAAGCTCGGCGCGGCTCTTCACCCGGTGGGGGCAGGTCCCCCAGGTTCCCGCCCCCCAAGCCATCGCGGTGGTCGGCATCACGGGCACGCCGCCCCCGACCCGACCCGAAGGCGCGGCGATCTTCGTGACCGACGAAGGCATCTACGTGCGACCCGCTGGCTTTGGCGCCGCCCACGGCCCGCTCTCTTTCACCGACGGGGCCGGCGCCGCCCGGGCGACGGTCTCCGGGAGCGGCATGACCCTCGTCGCCGCCGAGGCCGGGGTGAGCCTCTCCGCGCTCCGGGACCTGCTCGCGCTCTTGCCCCCAGAGGCCCACGGGAAGATCGCTCTCGGCGTGACCCTGCCCCGAGACGTGACCCTGCCTGACGCGACGCCCAGGCCCGACGACGGTCGAGGTCTCTGTCCGGACGGACCGCCAGCCGCTTCCGGGGATTCGGGAGAGCTCACCGGGGCGGCCATCGTCGGGGCCCTCGGCCCCCTCCGCCAAGGCGCCGCCTTGTGCATGGCGACAGCCCGAGGCCCCGGGGCCGCCGGCACCCGTGTCGACCTCGCCATGCGCATCGGCGCGGACGGTCGTCTCACCGAGGCCTGCATCACCCGCGACTCGGCGTCGGACCCGGCGCTCCGTGACTGCCTGCTCGAGGCGGCCCGGGCGACCGTCTTTCCGGCACCCTCGCCCGCCGGCTACGTTGACGCCGTCTTGCCCCTCGCCCTGGTGCCGGACGCGTCTCTGACTCAGGCCCTCGTCTGCGACTGAGCGGGAACGTTTCCGTTTCCGTTTCCGTTCCCGTTCCCGTTCCCGTTCCCGCTCCCGTTCCCGCTCCCGTTCCCGCTCTGGGGCCGGCCGCTCGGCTCCGCACGCCTCGGCGCGCTTTCGCCTCAGCCCGCCTCTCGTGAAGCCTTCTTGTTGGGAAACGAAAACGGCCACACCACGTGCCCGCCGCCCCCTCCCCGACTATGCTGCGCCCATGCACGCCCCTTCGACTGACGACCGCCTCAAGGACCTCGAGATGAAGGTCACCTACCAGGATGACGTCATCGAGACTTTGAATCAGGTCGTGATCGAGCTGCGCGCCACCGTCAACACGATGGCCAAACGCATCGAAGAGCTCAACCAGGCGAACGCCGACGGGACATCCGGCGCGCTGCCCCACGAACGCCCTCCACACTACTAGCAGCCTGTTGAAGTACTGGGGTGGATGGATCTCTGTTCTGATTGGGTTCCACGGCGCGTGGGCGAGCCGAGGAAATGCTTGCGCATTTTCGAGCGCGAGGCCAGGGACCGGGGGGCCTGAGCAGGGCTGAGAGGCGCCGCCTGAGTACTTCAACAGGCTGCTAGCGGAGCGCACTCACGCCATTCGCCATTCGGCGCGATCAGGGGGCGAGTTCGTCGACCAGGTCGATGACGGTGACCGCGCGCGAATCGGTGACGGGCTCTCCGTCGGTGGGATTCGCTATGACGATGAGCTCGACGACGTCGCCGACGACGTCCGCGGGCTCGGTGATCTCGAAACGGACCTGGTCGCCGGCCCGGAGCCAGCGGTCCCCGTCTCGGGTGAGGCGCCGCTCGGAGAGGCCGAATTCGACGGGCATGCTGATGACCGTGCCCCCGCGCTCGATGCGGTAGGAGAGCAGGAGACCCTCGACTGTGAGTTCGTAGAGGCGCGCCGTGGCCTCGAGGTGCCAGCCGCCCTGGGGCCCCGCGATGAGCTCGAGGTCAGCGCCCGTCGCCGGGATATCGACGAAATTGGCGAGGCCCGTGCCCAGCTCGACCCGGGCGACTCCGCCGCCGTCGGAACGAAACGCATCCGCTGGGCCGGAGTCCGCCGCCGCGTCGGCGGGAGCGGTGTCGTCGGGGCATCCGGTGAAAAAAGCCACGGAGAGGGCGGCGAGAAAGACAATTGTGGTTCGATGATGGGGCACGGTGATGATCGATTGGACCCTAGCACGCGTTCCCCCTATGTTCCCGGCCTCGCTCAACCGATGGAATTCTCATGCGTTACTCTTCGACTCGCTTCTCCTCGATTCTCTCAACGCTCGTTCTGGCCTCGTCCCTGCTCTTGACGCTCGCCGGCTGCGGTGACGATGGGACCGCTCCCCCCACCGACAGCGGCATCATCTTCGACGGCGGAGGCGGGGACGCCGATGTCGACGGCGGCGCCGTGGACTGCACCGGCCGACCCACCGAGTCCCCACAGCCCCGAGGCGAGGTCGAGGGCATCTACGACGAGATGAACAACCGCCTCGTCGTCTTCGGCGGCAATACTTCTGCGCCGGTGGCGTGCATGCCCGTCTACACGCAGACGAACGAGCTCTGGGCCTTCGAGCTCGACTGCAACAACTGGCGCCGCCTCGACTCGGCCGGTGGCCCGGGCAACCGGTCGCGGACGGCCATCGCCGTCGACACCATGCGCAACCGCATGATCGTCTTCGGCGGCATGGACGGTGACCC
>JAFDCW010000833.1 GCA_019312705.1 Deltaproteobacteria bacterium | reverse complement strand
ATGGCCGCGCCCCGGCCGTCCTTGGGCTCCGGGCGCTCCATGATCATCGTCTTCCCCTGCCGCCGCCGCCCCGGAACTTGCACGACCGGCGGCGTGGGGAACTCGCTGGGGTCGGTCTGAGCGGCGGGGTTTCGCATCTCGACGGTGTCGGCGGCCCCGTGCTCCGCCGGCCCCAACATGAGTTCGAGACGACCGAGGGCGTCGCGAAGCTCCCGCGCCGACTGAAATCGACTCTCTGGATTCTTGGCGAGCAGCTTCAGAATGATCGCCTCCAGGGACGCCGGAATGCTAGGCACGTGCTTACTCGGTGGCGCGGGCTGCTCCTTGACCTGCATCATCAGGATGTCGAGGAGCGCCGCCCCGGAGAAGGGGGGCCGTCCCGCCGCCAGGAAGTACGCGAGGCACCCGCACGCATACAGGTCCGAGCGTGCGTCGAGGGTCTGGCCGTTGCACTGCTCCGGAGACATGTACTCCGGGCGGCCGGAGACCATTTCGATCGTCATGTGGCCGGTGGCTCTGTCGAGCCCCATCGGGACATCCATCTTGGCCACCCCGAAGTCGAGCACCTTCACCACATCGGCGAGCTCGCCATCGTCGGACTCGCGGGTGAGCAGGTGCACGTTGTTCGGCTGGAGATCCCGATGAATCACCCCCAGCCGATGGGCCGATTGCAGGGCCGCCGCGATCTGCTTCACCACGTCGACGACCCGGCGAACAGGCATCGGCCCCTCGAGGGCCACGAGTTCGGCGAGGCTTCGACCGTCGATGTATTCGGAGATGAGGTAGAGGGTCCCGTCAGGCTCTTCCCCGAGATCGACGACGTCGACGACATTGGGGTGCCGGACCGTGCTGGCCGCCAGGCCCGCGCGGTTGAACCGGTTGACGAGGAGCGAATCCGATAAGTGCGAGCCATGGAGCACGCGGGCGATCACGAGTCGGTCCAGCTTCAAATGCCGGGCGAGGTAGGTCCGACCCAGCTCGTCGCTGGCGGAGTGCTTCTCGATTCTGTATTTGCCGCCCGCAATCTCGCGACCCTCGAAAGGGTCCGCCGCCGACGCCAGCACATTCGCCAAGGTGATTGCGAGGGTAGACGCGACGGCGGATCCTTGTCCACCGCTCGGTACCGGCTCAGATTCGGAGGGCCCCCCGGGAGGCCGCTTTCCCCGCAAAGGCGGGCGCTTGTCGATGGGGTGTAGGCACGTATACTCCCGCCCCTTTCGCGCTGGGCGAAGTCCCTGGAGTCCCCTGACCGTGAGTCGTTCCGACAGCACCCGCCTCGCCCGCACTCTGAGCAACGAGCTGAACCGCGCCAAGAAGGGCATGCGGTACCCGGGGCACCCTCGCCCACACTACCTCTCCTATCTGCTTCGGGACGAAGAGATCTGGATCCTCGAGGGCCGCTTCGGCGGGCTGTTCGAGGACACCCACCAGAAGCGCCGCAATTGCCTCGCCGACGTTCGCGTCGGTACCTACGCCTACGATCAGGTTCAGGAAGGTGGGCTGCACGACAACCGCCGCGAACTCGAATCCTACGGGTACGTCGAGCTACCGATCGGCGGAACGACAGAAGGTCTCCAGCACGGGCTGTGGCGCCTCACCGAGGCCCGCTACCGCGAATCCCTCGACGCTCTCTTGCAGCGCAAGAGCATCGAGCTCACCTACAAGAACCCCCATGCGGGCCTGAAGAGTTTTCAGCGCATGGCAGGCCGGGACGATATCCGCCACCGGGAACTCCCCGAGGTCGACCGCGACGCGTGGCGCCAGTTCGTACTCAAAGTCTCCCGCGAAATGAAGCGCTACCCGGCCCTCAAGAACGGCTCGGTGAAACTGACCGCTCGGAACCAGCGACGCACCTTCGTGAGTTCCGAAGGGCACCGCCTCGTCGACGGCACGCCCTATTGGTCCCTCGAATTCTACATCTGGTATCTCTCGACCGAAGGCGAGTCATTTCCCCTCGCACGGTCCTTCTTCGTGACCGACCCAGCCGAGCTCCCGGACATGCGGACCGCCAAGCGGCTGGTACGGAAGGTCCACGATCAGCTCGCCCTGCTCGCCAAAGCCCCCGCGATTCGCTCCTACAGCGGGCCCGTTCTCCTCGAGCCGCGGGCGGCGGGGCTCCTGGTCCACGAAGCGATAGGTCATCGCCTCGAAGGCAATCGCCTGCTCAGCCCCGGGGAGGGCCAAACATTCAGGGACTCGGTCGGAGAACAGGTTTTGCCCGACGGATTCAGCGTCTGGGATGACCCATCGATGGAGCGGTGGGAGGGCAAGTCCCTCACCGGACACTACGCGTTCGACGACGAAGGCGTGCAATCGCAACCGGCAAAGCTGATCGACAACGGCAAGCTCGTGGGGTTCCTGACGTCACGGTCGCCGACCGGCAAGAGGCACAAGAGCAACGGCCACGGCCGCAGTCGCTACCACGCCCGGGCGATGAGCCGCATGGGCGTGACCGTGATGCAGCACGAAGGGGGGCTCTCGGACGCCGGGCTGAAAAAGGCGTTCCTCGAAGAGATTCGAGCGCAAGGAGTGCCCTACGGCATCCGCATCCTCGATGCATCGGGCGGCGAGACCAGCACCGACAACTACAACTTCCAAGCGTTCCTCGGGCAGATCGACTTTGCCTCTCGGGTCTTCCCGGACGGACGGGAGGAATTGGTTCGCGGCGTCGACTTCGTCGGC
>JAFDCW010000832.1 GCA_019312705.1 Deltaproteobacteria bacterium | reverse complement strand
TGAAACACAAGTTGAAATGCCCGACGGACCCTCAAACGAGCCCTTTCGACGCTGGCTTCAAACCGTCGACCCCCTGGGGGTCTTCGAGCTGCTGACCGAACTGCTTCCGGATGCCGCTGTATTTGTCGTCAACTCCGAGCGTCGCATCGTCCATTGGAGCGACGGGGCCGAAAAGATAGTGGGTTTCCGCCGCGAAGAGGTCGTCGGCGAGCATTGTTTAAAGGCCAATCGATGTCAACAATGCGTAGTCGGTTGCGGAATTGGCGAACACGGCAGCGTAACTGACCACCCGATCACGCTTCATACCCGGGACGGGACGCCCCTTCGCACGTTGAAATCGGGGCGGGCGTTCTTCGATTCCGATGGGGTCTTCGCAGGCGGCATCGAGGTGCTGCACCCGGTAATCGACGCGCCGGTCCAACTGGCAGCGGCCGCCCGAACGGGAGGTCTGGTGGCCGAGGACCACGCGATGGCGAAGGCGTGCCGGCTCGCCCACGTCGCGGTCGATACCGGCCGGCCGGTGCTGATTCGGGGCGAGGCGGGATGCGGCAAATCGGCAATCGCCGAGACGATCTGCCGCCTGAGCCAGGGCCCAGAGGCTGCCCCGGTGGTCGTCCAGACCGATGCGTACTCGGGCGAAACGTTTCTTCGTGAGCTTACGGGACAAGAGGAGACCGGAGCAGGGGCCCCAAGAGTGGCCGGTGCCATGCAACGAGCCGACGGAGGGGCACTGCTCCTCGAGGACGTCGGCCGCCTCGGGGCCGCGGCGGAGGAGGCCCTGGCCCACGCGGTGAAGCACGGAGAAGTCGCAGCACTCGACGGGCCGGGCCCCCAGAAGATCCGCTTCCGCCTGCTCGTCACGACATCCGAGGGGCGGGACGGTATTTTGAGCGATGAAGGGTGGGAAGGCCTCGGTGGCCTGATCATCGAGGTGCCCCCCCTCCGTCAACACCGGGCCGACGTGCGCCCCCTGATAGACCACTTCCTGTCGCGCCTGGTGCCTGCCGGGGCGAGCCGGGAGGTCGACGGCGAGCTGCTCCGGGTGATGATGGCGCACCGCTGGCCGGGCAACGTCGCTCAGCTCAGGGATGTCCTGTCTTATGCCGTGGCGGTCGCCGGCGGGAAGAAGCTCACGCTGGGCGATACCCCGGCGGAATTTCGTGCCCTGGGGCCGAAGGCTGGGGACGAGGCAGAGCGCATCCGGCACGCCCTCGCGGCGGCAGAGGGGCACTTGGGACGCACGGCCGAGAGCTTAGGCATGAGCCGACCGACACTGTGGAGAAAACGCAAGAAGTACGGAATCTGAGCCGGCCGTCGGGCGCGCTCTTCAATCGTCGGTTTCAGAGACGACGACGCGATTCCGACCGGAAGCCTTGGCCTCGTAGAGGGCGGCGTCGGCCTTGCTCAGGGCCTCCCGGACCACGTCCTCGGCGGCGCGCCACCCGGTGCCGTCCTCGGAGATCAAGCTGAGCGCGGCTGCGCCGACGCTCGCCGTCACCGGAGCGCACTGAGCCTCGATGGCCGCGCGCACCGTCTCGGCGACGGCGGTTGCGCCCGCGGCCCCGGTCCGAGGCAAGACCACGACGAACTCCTCGCCGCCGTACCGGGCGACGATATCGGTCTGCCGAACGGCCGACGTGATCGCCGTGGCGACGGTCTTCAGCACTCGGTCCCCCTCGAGGTGACCGAGCGTGTCGTTTACCCGCTTGAAGTGGTCGACGTCGATGAGCAGGGTCGCGACCGCCCGCTCCCCTCCCCGCTCGCCGGACTCGACGAGTTGGCTGAGGGAGGTGAACAAGAACCGGCGACTGAAGAGACCGGTCAGCTCATCCCGCATGGCCATCTCTCGCAGCTTCGCGTTCTGTTGGGCGATGGTGACCTGAGTCGCGACCCGGGCCAGCAGGACCGCCGCCGCATAGGGCTTCGGAATGTAGTCGTTGGCTCCGACGGAAAGCCCCTCGACTATCGACTCTTCGTCGGTGCGCGTGGCGGTTAGGAAGAGCACCGGTATGTGGCGCGTCTGCGCGTCGGCTTTGAGTCGGCGACAGGTCGCGATGCCGTCGAGGACGGGCATCTGGATGTCGAGGAGGACGACGTCGGGCTGCCAGGAGCTCGCGACCGTGAGGCACTCTTGCCCGTCGGCGCAGGTGCGCACGGCGTATCCGGCATCTTCGAGGTCCTGGGCGACGAGCTCGCGATTCGACTCGACGTCATCGACGACGAGGATCTTGACGGTAGCCCCCGGCGGCGGCGGCCGGTTCGTCTCTACCCTCATCGGGCCAGGAGCTCCCCGATTCGTTCGAGGAGGGCGTTGTCGTCGATCGGTTTGGTCAAGAAGCTGTCGCACCCGGCAGCCATCGCGCGCTCGATCTCTGCCGGGAGCGCGTGGGCGCTCAGCGCGATGATCTTGAGCTCCCTGTTTGCCCCGTTGGTTCTGAGGCGCCGGGTCGCCTCCCATCCGTCCATGACGGGCATGGAGAGGTCCATCAGCACCACCTGCGGCTCGAAGGACGCGACGGCCTTGATCGCCTCGGCCCCGTTGCAGGCGATCTCGATTGTATAGTCGTCTTCGAGGAGCTGCGAGACGAGCTCGCGGTTCAGATCGTTGTCGTCGACGATCAAGATACGCGCGTTCATGGAGCCTCCGGGGTCCCGCTGGTCCGGGCGACGACCTCGTGCACCT
>JAFDCW010000831.1 GCA_019312705.1 Deltaproteobacteria bacterium | reverse complement strand
TCCCTCGATGTCTCCATCACCCCACCGGTCCCGCGCACGCCGGCGGACGCGTGTTCGAGCGCCGTCGACATCACCACGACCCCCGGGTCCGTGAGCCTTTCGACCCAGGAGTTCGACGGGGGCACGGGGTGCGGCGGCACTGCGACCTTCTACCGAGATTCCTTCTTCTTCTTCGACCTGGCGACGACCCAAGATGTGACCCTCACCACCTCGAGTGGTTTGTCTCACTACGTCTCCCTCGGTACGTCGTGTGGAGTCGTCGGGAGTGAGATTCGCTGCCGCAGCGGCTCTGGTACCCTCACCAATGTATTCCGCAGCCTGCCCCCGGGGCGCTACTTCGTCGCCACCTCGACCTCGACCAGTTCGGGAACGGCCAGTGCTTCGATCACGACGGGGCCGCCGACCCCGGTCCCCCCGAACGATCGGTGCTCCGGTGCCATCGAAGTCGGGGCGGGCTACTCGAGCGTCGATACGACGATCGACTTCGAGGACGACCTCAGGGGCTGCTCCTCGGGCACCCGGCCTGACGCCTTCTACCAGGTCACCCTCGCGGCTCCCCAACGGGTGTTGATCAGCGCGGACCGGGTCAGCGGGACTGGTAGCCTCTACCTGACCCTCCGGGATACCTGCGGCGCCGGCGCCAACCTGGCCTGTCACACCGGCGACCCCGCGTTCATTTCCCAGACCCTCGACGCGGGCACCTACTATCTGATGATCGAAACCTCGAGCTTCTCGACGGCCGGGGATTACCGTCTAGACGTCGTAATCCTGCCCCCCTGACGTATCCCTTCTTGCCGCCGGCCTGCGGAAATTTTGCGTCCTTTACCTTCTCCGGGTTACGCGAGATGCATGGCAAAACGCGGAGAACGAGACAGCGGCGTTCGGCCCTTTCCCTTTTTTAGGGCGGGAGTCAGGGCGGACTCGACCGTTGGGGCGAAGCCCGTCTTGGTGCTGGAAGACGTTTGCAAGTTCTTCCGGCCCGACGTTCCTACCCTCCGGACGGTCAATCTGACCGTCGAGCGGGGCGAGTTCCTCTTCATCACCGGTCCGAGTGGCGCCGGCAAGAGCACCCTCCTGTCCCTGATCTACCGGGCTGAGACTCCCGATGACGGACGGATCCTCTTTTCGGGTCGGGATATCGCCCGCCTCGCGCCCAAGTCCATCCCGTTCCTTCGGCGGAACCTCGGGATCGTGTTCCAGGATTTCAAGGTCGTGGACCATTGGACGGTCTTCGAAAACGTGGCCGTTCCCTTGGAGATCCTCGAGATGCCCGGGCGCTTGGTGCGCTCTCGGGTCGCCGAGGCCCTCGAAAGGGTGGGCCTCGCTGGCAGGGGAGGGGAGCGAACGGAGAACCTCTCGGGCGGCGAGATGCAGCGCGTATCGGTCGCCCGCGCCATCGTCACCGAGCCGGCCCTGCTCCTGGCTGATGAGCCCACGGGCAACCTCGACCCCCACCTTGCCCTCGACATCCTGACGCTCTTCGAAGAGATCAACGCGACCGGCACGACCGTTCTTTTCGCGACCCACGACCACTCGCTCATCTCGAAGCGCAACCATCGCATCGTTTCTCTCGATGGAGGACGAGTGAGCGAAGCACGGGGCGGCCTTCGCAGTTGGCCTCGCCGGGTTACCGGCGCCGCGCACAACGGAGGAAAAGCAGCGTGAAGCTCAAGACCGCCATCACCCGGGCCCGCCGCGGGCTCCGGGAAGACCTGACCCTCTACGTCGTCGCCGTCTCCAGCCTGACCGTCGCGTTCCTCTGCTTCGCGGCGACCCTCCTCGCGGTGCAGAACCTCGGGGGCCTCGCCGACCACTGGGGCGAGAGTCGGCGGATGACCGTCTACCTCGTCGACGGCGCGCGTCGCGCAGATGTCGAGCAGTTGATGCTCCTCCTCGACGGCCTCCCGGAGGTTCGTTCGGTTTCCCACGTCAGCGCCCGTGAGGCCCGAGAGTCGTTCCTCACTCAGACCCGCCTCGAAGGGGACCTCGGTGACTTGCCGCCGGACGTCTTTCCGGCGTCCCTCGAAGTCACCCTCGGCTCCCAGGTCACGGTGCAGCGGGCCGCAAGCGTCGCCGAGCGGGTGGACCGCTTCGGCGCCGTCGAGGACGTCGAGACCTACGCCGCCTGGTTCGGGCAGCTCGAGGCGTTGCTCGCCACGGGCCGAGCCCTCGTCCTCGGCCTCGCGTTCCTAGTCGGCTTCTGCGTGCTCGCCGTCGTCGGCAATACGATCCGGCTGGCCCTCGCGAGTCGCCGGCGCGAGATCGAGGTCATGAAGCTCTGCGGAGCAACCGACTCTTTCGTACGGTCCCCGTTCGTCGTCGAGGGGGCCGCGTCCGGGTTGGTCGCGGCGGCGATGGCCATAGCCATTCTCGGCGTCGCGTTCCTCACGCTCCGCGGTGAGCTGGACGGTAGCCTCGCCATCCTCACCGGGGCGCAGATTGGCTTCCTCACCCCGGCGACCGTCGCCGCCATCATCCTCGGTGGTGGCGCCACCGGCGCCTTGGGCAGCGCAGTGTCCTTGCGCCGCTACCTGGATATTTGATGATACGCGTCTTCCCTCTCTGGCTCGCCGTCATTCCCTTCCTCGTCTTCACGGCCGAGGCGGGCGCCCAGACAGGCCCCAGGCCTGGGGGGGGGCGTGCATGCACAAATCGCCGACGCGACGACGCTCCTCGAGCAGAAGCGAACCCACAAGGCGCGCCTGGACTCCGAGATCGAAGGCCTCGCCGAACGGCGCGCCGCCGCGCAGAGCCGTCTGCGCACGCGGACTCGGGCGCTCTATCGGATCACACGCGCGGGCATGCTGCCCCTGGCGGGCGGGTTTCCCGCGCTGCTCTCGCATCTTTCCCGAGTCGATCGTCTCGAGCGCATGGCCCGTAGCGACGCCCGGGGCCTCGCGTCGCTCACCGAGCGCGGGCGTGTCCTGCGCGAGCAGACGGGGCAGCTTGCGACCGATGTCGCTGCCGCCGAAGCCAACCTAGCTACGCTGCAGGGGCAGCGCGCACGCCTCGACCAGGTCGAGTCGAGGACTGACTTCTGGGACCGCGGGTTCGGGACCGGGACTTCCTATCAGGCCCAGAGCGGCTGGGGTTCGCTCTCCATCGTCGGCCAGCAAAGCCATGGGCCAGTCTTCCGCACCCAGCGGGGACGCCTCGGCATGCCTGTTTCGGGTCGCGTGGACATGCGACCAGCCGAACGCGGAGACGGCGCGGGGATCGAGTTCTTCGCTTCTCACGGGGCAACCGTGCACGCCGTCGAAGAGGGCCGCGTCGCCTACGTCGACCGCCAGGAAGGGTACGGGCCGATGGTCATCGTCGACCACGGCGAGAGCTACTTCACGGTCTACGGGGGGCTCACCGGGTCCGGCGTCGCCGTCGGCGACCGGGTACCCCGGGGAGGCCGTCTCGGCGCCGTCGGTGGAGGAGCCATCTTCTTCCAGGTGCGCCGCGGGACGCGGGCACTAGACGCCAACGCCTGGCTCGGACTCTAACAACGGCGCTCAGTCACGCCGTTGTCTCCGATGGGCGTGGCTATTCGTCGCCGAAGGCGACGCCGAGGGCTCGGGCGGTTTCGACGAGTTGGCCCGCGGGGTCGACGCGCTTGGGGGCGCCGAGGGCTTCCTCGAGGGTGACCGACACGATGTCTGGAGTTCTGAGGGCGACCATGCGCCCGAAGCGCTTCTCGGCGACGAGGTCGGCGGCGTGGTGGCCGAAGCGCGTCGCGAGCACGCGGTCGAAGTTGGACGGGCTGCCCCCGCGCTGGACGTGGCCGAGGACCGTCATGCGAACCTCGGTGTCTCCGAGGTGAGGTTCGAGGCCCGCCGCACAGATCTGCGCGGCCCCCGCGAGGCGGGCCATGCCACCGGGGACGTGCTCGAGGATGCTCGATTCGCCTCCGACGGGTTTGGCGCCTTCCGCCACGACGATGACGCTGAACGGCATGCCCCGGTCACGGCGGTCGTTGATGCGTGCCACGATAGGCTCGATTCGGTACGGGATCTCCGGAAGCAGGATGGCGTGGGCGCCGCCCGCGACGCCGGCATGAAGGGCGATGAAACCGGCGTCTCGGCCCATGACCTCGACGAGGATCACGCGATCGTGACTCGCGGCGGTATCGCGGATTCGGTCGAGGGCATCGGTCGCGACGCCCACCGCCGTGTCGAAGCCGAAGGTGTAGTACGTGGCCGCGAGATCGTTGTCGATGGTCTTCGGGACGCCGACCACGTTCATGCCCAGATCCTGCATGCGCTTGGCGATGCCCATCGACCCATCACCGCCGATGGAGATGACCGCCTCGAGGCCCAGCTTTTCGTAGTTCTCCATCACCTGGGCGGACACATCGCGCTCGACTCCGTCCTTGCCGACGAAGCCGAAGGGATCACTCTTGTTCGAGGTGCCGAGGATGGTGCCTCCCCGGGGCAGGATTGGCTGAACGTCCTTCGCGGCGAGCCAGCGGTTGCCGGTGGGCGAACGATAGTCGAGGTCGATGAGGCCGTTGAAGGCGTCTTCGATGCCGAGGAACTCGGCGCCGTGGCGGCGGATGCCGACCTTCACCGCTGCGCGGATCACAGCGTTGAGCCCTGGGCAGTCGCCGCCCCCGGTCATGATGCCAATCTTCATGGGGCGAGAGGTTACGCCCAAGGGAGGGTCAGCGAAACCAGGGCCCCCGCCTCGCGCCGACCGAATTGGCCCCCGAAGGCACGCCGCAGGACCTTCTCGGCGGTCTTCCCGTGGGGGCTGAACCCCCAGATCGCCTCCTGGGATACGTCGTCGATGTTGGCGTAGTAGCGCCAGACGAAGAAGCCAGCGAACCAACGCTTCGGGACGAAGGCCCGGAAGAGCGCGTCGAGGGCCCGTGCCTGCTCGTGTTCATCGACGACCACGCCGTCCATGCCATCGGGCCAGAGCCAGGGCTCTACTGCGGCGTCGCGGCGTGTGGTGTAGCCGACCTCGACGAAGAGCACCGGCATGTCGAGGACCGTCGCAAGCTCTTCGACCCGGGGCACGACGGCCGCCGCGCCGGCCACGTACTCGGCGAAGGTCGCGCCGTCGTGGTCGGCGAGGGGGTAAAATGCGTTGATGCCGATGAGGTCGAGCTGGTCCCAGAAGAGTACGTCTTCGGCCTCGTCCCAGTTGGCGCTGTAGGTCAGGAGGCCGGGGAAGACGCCGCGGACTTCGGTGATGAGGGAGCGCCAGAAAGCTCCGAAGCGCCCCGACCAGCTCTTGCATTCGACGCCGATGGAGAAGGCGTCGG
>JAFDCW010000830.1 GCA_019312705.1 Deltaproteobacteria bacterium | reverse complement strand
TCGTCCTCGCCCTCGACGTGCCCAGCCTCGACGAGGCCCGGCCCCTCGTCGAAGAGCTCGGCGCGGAAGTGGGGGTCTTCAAGGTGGGTCTGCAGCTCTTCACGGCAGCCGGGCCGGCGGCGGTTCGGTTGGTCCAGGACGCCGGCGCGCGATGCTTCTTGGATCTCAAGCTGCACGACATCCCGGCAACGGTGAGCCACGCCGTGCACTCCGCCAAAGACCTCGGCGTCGACTACCTGACGGTCCATGCGGCGAATGGGCCGGCGTGCCTCGGTGCGGCGGCGAAGGCCGCCGAAGGCGGGGCGATGACGCTGCTCGCCGTTACCGTCCTGACCAGCATGGACACCAATGAGCTCGCCGCCATCGGCATGGAGAGCGACAGCGAAGCGGCGGTGCGCCGCCTGGGCAAGGTCGCGGTCCACGCTGGGATTCCGGGCCTCGTCTGTTCGCCGTGGGAGTGCGCCCCCCTGCGCCGCGACCTGGGCGAAGACATCTGTCTGATGGTCCCCGGCGTGAGGCCAGCCGGCGCCGCGGCCGGCGATCAACGACGCATCGCGACCCCTCACCAAGCTATTTCCTACGGCGCCAGCCTGCTCGTCGTCGGGCGCCCCATCCGTAACGCCCCCGACCCGGTCACCGCCGCCCGGGCGATCGTCCGCGAGATCGACGAGGCTCTATGAAACGGATCATCGCCGGTCGCCGCGCTGTCGCCGAGGCCCTCCGTGGCCAGGGCGAAGTGTCCGTCGTCTACGCCGAAGAACCGGATGACCGCGCCCTCAGCGAGCTTCGGGACCTCGCCCAGAAATCGAAGGTACGCATCGAAGAGAGCACCCGCGGCGCCCTGGACGCCCTCACCGAAGGCGTGCGCCACCAGGGTGTCGTCGCGATCACCGGGGCCTACCCCTACCGGGACCTCCACCAGCTGCTCCAAGAAGCGGGCGACGCCCCCCTCTTCGTCGCCCTCGATCAGATCACCGACCCCCACAACTTCGGCGCCATCGTGCGCTCCGCCGTAGCCTTCGGGGCCCGAGGCGTCATCACCACCAAGGACCGCTGCGCGCCGGTCACCCCGGTCGTCGTACGGGCATCCGCCGGCGCGACGGAGCACCTGCCCATCGCCCGGGTGACCAACCTGGCCCGGACCCTCGGCACGCTCACCGAGGACGGCTTCGAAGTCATCGGCCTCGCCGGCGAGGCCACGACCACCATCAGCGAATTGGGCGCGCCAGGCCCCGGGGGTCGCATAATTGTCATCGGCTCCGAGGGCAAAGGCCTCCGGCGCCTGACCCGCCGCGCGTGCGCTCACCTGGTACGCATCGAGATGGGCGAAACCATCGGCTCGCTGAACGCCTCCGTCGCCGCGGGCATCGCACTCTACGCGCTGGGTAAGTCCCAACAAGAAGGCGCCGCGTAGGCGGCCCGAGGCGGCAGCGCGCCGGAGGCGTGCAGAGCCGACAGGCCGCCTACGCGGCGCCGGGAGTGCCGCACCGTTCGCCAGCCGGCGATCGTCGACGCGGTGGCGGGGTTGTTGACTAGCATCCGGGCTGCGCCCGGACGCGTCGACTAGTCTGTACCCGTGCAGCTACACGGACTTCGTCCGCTCCGCCATGCACGGCTACAGCCGAGTTCCCGTTCCCGTTCCCGTTCCCGTTCCCGTTCGCGCTCCCGTTCCCGTTCCCGTTCCCGTTACCGGGGCCGTGCCTGCGCTTACTCCACCCGCACCAGTTTCTCCGTGTCGGTCCCGTCCACTAGGTGCGCCACGGCCGCGTCGACGGCCTCGGCGTCCTTGCCGTCGAAAGTCAGCTTCACCGCGTAGTCGGTCGTATTCCAGGCGAGGTAGCTTCCGATGCTGACCTCGGGATGCGCCGCTGCCGCCTCGTCGAGGATGTCGGCGAGCTCGAACTCGTCGGCCTTCGTGAAAAGGCGGCGGCTCACGAACGGCGCATCGGCCCGCAGCCGGTCGCGAAGTACGGGGAACTTCACCCGAAGGATCTCAGGCACCCCCGGGAAGACGTAGACGTTCTCGACGAGGACCGTTGGCCACGGCATCTCGCCGCTGCGCACCAAGGTCGCGCCTTCGGGAATGTCGGCCATGCGCAGGTGCGCCTCGGTCGTCCGGTCACCAAAGTGCCCTCGGATCAGGCGTTCGATATCCCCGGCCCGGACGAGCTTGCGGGCGAAGGCCAGGGCGACGGCCTCGAGGGTGACGTCGTCGTGAGTCGGGCCGACGCCGCCGGTGGTAAAGACCACGTCGTGGCTCGCCCGGAGCAGGTTCACCTCATCGGCAATGACGGTGACATCGTCGCGGCACATCACCACCCGACGAAGCTCGACGCCGAGGCCGAAGAGCTCCTCGGCTAGGTACGGCACGTTTGCGTCGCGGATCTTCCCGGAGAGGATCTCGTCGCCGATGACCAGGATCGCTGCAGTGCTCGCCATCGCGGGTAAGGTAGCCCGAGGCACCGCCGCGGCGCTACGGCGGGACCGGACGGAGGCTCAGCTCGATCTTGGTCTCGCCCTCGGGGAGCTCGACCCGGACGTCGTGGGGAAAGTACCCGGGCGCCGAAACCGTAATGAGGTGCTCACCGACCGGGAGCCGCACCGGTCGTGCAGCCAGCTTGCGGCCCGACGCGACAAAGCGGTCATCGACGTAGACCGACGCGGACTCGGGCTCGATTACCATGCGTA
>JAFDCW010000829.1 GCA_019312705.1 Deltaproteobacteria bacterium | reverse complement strand
CGCGCGGTGGAATGCTCACCAGAGGAGCGCACGTCGACGATCTGCACGTCCGCATCGGTCATGTGCGTCTCGAGCCAGGCGACGTCGACGATGATCTCATCGTCAACGCAGAGGGCCTCGACGACGCAGCCTACGCCGCCGTCACCGGTGTCGGCATCGGCGGCCGGGGCGTCGGTGCCGGCGTCGGTCGGCGGCATCGACGAATCCGTGGTCGCGTCCACCGAGCTGTCGGCGGGGGTCGTCCCGTCATCGCCGCAGCCGCCGAGGGCCAGGGGCGCCATGGGGATCAGGAGGGCTAGAAGGGTCGGGAGGGTGATACGGGTAAGCAGATTCATCGGACTAGCGAGTCTCCATCGGACAAAAAGGGATTCGCGGGTTCTCGTAGCAGAAATCGGGCGTGATGGCCGCCGCCCTCTAGGCTTCCTGACCGAATACCACCACGCGCCGGACGACGCCGCCGAGGCGATAGCCGTCGTCGGTGGTCAAGAGTCGCGAGGGCGTCGACGGGTCGTCTTCGAGGACCTTGCGCAGGGACCGGATCGACACGTGCAGCTTCGGGTCGTGGCGGATTGGATGGTACTCGTCCTCGCCCCAGGCCTCGTTGATGAGTTGCTCCTTGGTCGCCTCGCCGGCGTGGTCGGCGAGAGACGCGAGCACCCGCCATAGGAGCGGCTTCTTGTGCAGCTGAACAACACGACCGTCGGGCAGCCACACCGCGGACTGGCCAGCGTCGAGGCCCCAGCCGCTGCCCCACTCCCCTGCCCCGCCGCCACACACCACTTCGACGCGCCGCTCGTCCCAGTCGGCCCGGGCGACCGCGAGGACCAGGTCGTCGACGGCTTCGAGTTCGGGTGTGCCGCCGAGCAGCGCTTGGGCACGCCGGGCCACGGTGGGCGCGACCAACGTCTCGTCCGCGAGGCGCTCGAGGACCGCCACCTCGCCGTGGCCTTCGTAGAAAGCCGCGTGGTGCAAGAGGCGCGGGGAGCCGAGGGCGTCGCCGAGGGCGTGCAACGCCTCCGTGACCTCGGCGAGGTCTTCGAGGTAGAGCCCCGCCATCAACGCATCGGCCAGGACAAAGAGCGCTTCGACTTCGAGGAGGCGGAGGCCGATGCGGGCCGCGTCGCGGCGGGCGGCCCGGGCACCGTCGATGGCCTCCATCATGAAGCCCTCTTCGAGCTGCACGTACGCGGCGCTGACCGCGGCCCGGAGCCGTTCTTCGTCTGGGGCGTCCCAGGGAGATGTGCCCGATACGAGGTCGATGTCCGTTTCGGTCCGCGCCTTGGCCGAGAGTCGCTGGAGTCGGTCGCCGAGATTGACGAGGCGCCGGGTCACGCCCGAATCCGCGTGGCGCGCCAGCTCGACCCCACGGGCGAGGGCCACGTCGAGGCCATCGAGGTCACCGACGATCATTCGCCGGGTCGCGTCGAGCTCGAGGCCCAGAGGACGCAGGATCGAAGCGCCGCGGGCGTAGGGGCGGACCAACTCGACGAGGCGGTCCATCTCTTCGAGCTCGCCGCGGTCCAAGCGGATGCGTGCTCGGAGCAGCATGGCGCGGCGCGCCACCAGGAGCGACGCCCGGCCACCTCGGGGCGTCGACAGCACGCGCTCGATGACGTCGTCGGCGCGCACGCGATCCCCGCCCCGGTAAAAAGCGGCCGCCAGATCGAGCAGGGCTTCGGGCTCCGAGTCGGCGGTCGCCGCCGCGAGCAGGGCGGCGCTCCGAGAGCCGACACCTTCTCGGTCGAGGCAGGCATCCGCCAGGCACGTCAGCGCGCCGTGGGCAAACACGAGGTCGCCCGGGGGGTGAACTTCACTCAACTCGGCCGCCGCATCGGCCGCCTGGCCGAGGCGCAGGAGGCAGCGCGCCGACAGCAGCGCAGCGTCCGCGGCGGTCCCCGGGTCGTCGGTGCGCTTGGCAATGTCCTGCGCGATCCGTCGCGCCTCTTCACGCTCGCCGAGCAGGTACTGGGTCGCGGCCCACGCGAGCTGGTCCCCGTCGCTGGTGAGCTTCGGGGGCTGCACGGCCGCGAGGACCGTAGCGTTGCCGAGCTCGGCGGCGCACCGGAGCTGCCACAGGCCGAGGCGCCGGTCCGTGGCATCGCCGACGAGGGCCCACACCCGCGGCGCATAGCCGAGGGCCATGAGATCGTGCCCGCGCTCGTCGAGCAACGAGACTAGGTCTTCGACCCGGCCCGCCTCCCGGTGCAAGCGCGCCGCCTCGAGGGCGGCTTCGGGCGCGGGCCGGACGCCCAGAGCCTCGGCGATGTGCTTGCCGAGAACCTCGTCAGATCCGTCCGAGGTCTCCCCCGGGGGAAAGAGAAACTCCGCGACCTGCCCGTGCACGGTGAAACCAGCGGGGCCTCCGATGACGAGGCCCCGGGCCATCATCGAGGCGAGTTCGTCTTGGGCGGGGAGCGAGAGCAGGGTCTGGAGGACCTCGCGGTCGAGCGGCGCGTCGATCACCGAGAGCGTGCGCAAGAGCGCGCAGGCCTCGGTCGACAGAGATGAGAGCACCCCGGCCCGGGAGTGGGCCAGGCCCTCGGCCCCCGCCGCGAGGTACTGCTTGAGCAACCAAGGGGACCCCGCTGACGCGCCGATGGCGGCCTGGACGTCGGCGGGAGTCCCGGCGGTTTCGATCGCCTGGGCCATCTCCACCAGGGTGGCGCTGGTCAGGCGCCCAACGTCGAGGG
>JAFDCW010000145.1 GCA_019312705.1 Deltaproteobacteria bacterium | reverse complement strand
CAGGGTTCGATGGTTGCGCGCCCGCCGGTGAAGGCGCTGTGCTTTCGCTCGTCGAGCCAGGCGCTGTAGAGCGCGTTGGAGCTGGTCGGGATAACGCTGGAAATGCGGAACTCTTCGGTGGCCATATCTTCCGCACTCCTAGGGTTGGGGGCAGCGGCTTCGTGAGAAGTCTAGGAAACGCCAGAGCGGGGGGGCAACTTCGAGTCCGTCCCCGGAGCTGGTCCGGAGCTCCTGCGGAGCTCGTCAGGGAGGTTGACGCCCCGTCTCTCCCTGACCCATGGTGTGCGTCCAACCCCATGAAACGCCGCAATAACAGCGCTTTTTGTCGAGCGAGCCGAGAACTCGCTGCAGGAGCGGGGCTTCGTCGGCGTATCAAATGAGATATGCCGTGTGGATCGATCGGGGCGTGACCTTCACGGACTGCATCCTCCAAGACCGCCAGGCCCCTCAGGACGCCCAGGGCGGCGGCATCCGGGTGACCAAGGTCCTGAGCTCGGACCGAGCGCCTATCGAAGGCATCCGAAAGCTCCTCGACCTCAGGGAGGATCAAGCGATTCCTCCCTGCGACATTCGCATGGGCACCACCCTCGCGACCAACGCGCTCCTCGAGCGCCGGGGAGCGCGCACCGTCCTGGTGATCACGAAGGGGTTCGCCGACGCCCTCGCTATCGGAGACCAGAGCCGACCGGCTCTTTTCGACCTCGCCATCCGCCGCCCCGCCGTTCTCTACGGCGCCGTGGTCGAGACCGAAGCCCGAGTTGCGGACAACGGGGTCACAATGCCACACCCGGCGCGTCTCCGAGCCGGCCTCAGCGCGCTCCGGCGGCAGGGATTCGAAAGCGTCGCCGTGGCCGTGCTCCGGGGACACCAGCGGCCCGATGTGGAAGAAGAGATCGGCGCCATCGCCCGGGATGTTGGCTTCGAGGAGGTATCGCTCTCGAGCGCAGCCTCGGCCGAGGTGGGTCTCGTTGGGCGGGGGGACACGGCGGTGGCCGATGCGTACCTCACGCCCCTCCTACGCAACTACGTCGCCGAGCTCGTCGCCGAGCTCCCGGGGAGCCGTCTGCAGGCGATGCAGTCGAGCGGAGCATTGACGGACGCCAGCGGCTTTCGTGGACGCAACGCCGTATTGTCGGGCCCCGCGGGGGGCATCGTGGCCATCGCCCACATCGCGCGGCTCGCCGGTGAGGGGCAGGTCATCGGCTTCGACATGGGGGGCACGTCGACGGACGTATCACGCGTGGCCGGAGACCCCGAGCGCGCCTATGAAACCCGAGTCGCCGGCGTCCGGCTGCGAACACCCATGCTCCGGGTTCATACCATCGCCGCGGGGGGCGGGTCCCTCTGCCGGGTCAGGGGAGGGCGCCTCACCGTCGGCCCCGAGAGCGCCGGGGCCGAACCCGGGCCGCTCTGCTACGGTCGGCCCGAGGCCCACGAACTCTCGCTCACGGACGTGCACCTCGCCCTCGGCCGAGTGCTGCCCCACCGATTCCCGTTTGCCCTCGACCGTGGTGCGGCGCTGGCCCCCCTCGAGGCCATCGCCAAGGATTTGGGCGGGTCCGCGACGGCGCTGACGGTCGCGGCGGGGTTTTTCGAGGTCGCCGTCGAGGCCATGGCCTCGGCCATCCGCACGGTCACCGTGGGCCGCGGCCACGACGCCCGGGAGCACGCCCTCGTCGTCTTCGGGGGCGCCGGCGGCCAAGCGGCCTGCGCCGTGGCGCGGCGCCTCGGCATCCGGCGTTTGATCTTTCACCCCCTCGCGGGGGTCTTGTCGGCCTACGGCATGGGCGTCGCTCCAACGGGTTGGCACGGAGAAGAGGATGTCGGGGACCTACCGCTCACGGACCGACTTGCATCTGTCGTCGAAGAAGCCTTTGCGGCCCTCGAAGCCGCCGGACGCGAGGCCCTCGCCGCGCAAGGCTACGACGGAGGCCGAGACCCGCAGGACCCGCAGGACCCCCAAGAACCCGTGCGCGTCGAGCGCCGGGTCGACCTCCGTTACCGCGGTACGGAGAGCGTGCTCTCGATAGAGGCGCGCGCTGCAGCGACCGGGCGTGACCTCCGGCGCCGCTTCGACGAAGCCCACCGCCGCGAGTTCGGATACGTGCGAGAGGCGCACCCGGTTGAAGTCACCACGGCCCGAGTCTCCGTATCATCGGTGGTCACTCCCGTGGCTGTCGCGGTCCCGACCGCGGGCCCCGCCCCCGACGCCCTGCCGGCGTCGGCTCCCGTTTGTTTGCCGGGTCACGCGAAGCCGGCGCCGGTGCCCGTCATCGCCAGGGAGAGCCTGGCCCCCGGGGACCGCCGCTCCGGGCCGGTCCTGGTCGTCGAAGCGACGGGGACCATCGTCGTCGAGGAGGGCTTCGACCTCGAGGTGCTGGCGAGCGGGATCATTTGCCTCGAAGCCCGGCGCGAGCTCCCCCAGGCACTGGATTCGGCGGCCCCAACCGACGTCGACCCGGTACGCCTCGAGGTCATGGCAAACCGCTTCGCCGCCATCGCCGAGCAGATGGGGGAGGTCCTCCGGAGGACGGCGCTGAGCACCAATATCCGGGACCGCCTCGACTACTCCTGCGCCGTTTTCGACTCAGAGGGCGGGTTGATCGCGAACGCTCCCCACATCCCGGTCCACCTCGGCGCCATGGGAGAGTCCGTTCGGGCCGTGGCGGCGGCCCACCCCGAGCCGTCCCCGGGGGATGTCTTCGTAACCAACGATCCGGCCGCCGGGGGCTCCCACCTGCCCGACCTGACGGTGGTCACCCCAGTGCACGGCCCCGACGGCGACCTGCGCTTCTACACCGCCAATCGCGGCCACCACGCCGACATCGGCGGCATTACGCCCGGCTCGATGCCGGCCTTTTCGTCGAGCCTCGCCGAGGAGGGGGTGCGCTTTCGCGCCGAGCGTGTCGTCCGCGGGGGGCGCCTCCGGGGCGAGTGGTTCCTGGCGCGGCTGCGAGAGGGCCCGTACCCCGCTCGTCGACCCGAGGACAACCTCGCCGACCTCGAAGGGCAGATCGCCGCCAACCAGAAGGGTGCGGCCTTGCTCTCGGAGCTCGCCGACGAACGGGGCGCTGATTTCGTCGCTGCCTACATGGGCCACGTCCAGGACAACGCCGCGGCCCAGGTCGCGGCGGCCTTGTCGGAACTCCCCGACGGCACCGAGCGCTTCGAGGACGCCCTCGACGACGGCACACCGATCGTCGCGACCGTCACGGTCCGGGGCGCGTCGGTCGAGATCGACTTCGAGGGTACGGGCCCCGCGCTGCCGACGAACCTCAACGCGCCCCGGGCGGTGACAATCGCTGCTGTCCTCTACTCGTTGCGCTGCCTCGTGGCGGCCCCGATCCCCCTCAATGCGGGCTGCCTGCGCCCGGTTTCGATTCGCATTCCCCGGGGTTCAGTCCTCGACCCACCCGCCGAGGCCCCCGTCGCCGGGGGCAACGTCGAGACGTCCCAACGCATCGTAGACGTGCTATTGGGCGCCCTGGACCGGGCCGCGGCGAGCCAGGGAACGATGAACAATCTGACCTTCGGCAATGACTCCTTTGGGTACTACGAGACCCTCGGAGGCGGCGCCGGCGCCGGGCCCGGATTCCCGGGCGCCAGCGGTGTCCATACGCACATGACCAACTCCCGCATCACCGACCCCGAGATCCTCGAGACCCGCTATCCGGTGCGCGTTCTCGAGTTCTCCATCCGGCGGGGCTCCGGTGGGGCGGGACGATGGAGGGGCGGCGACGGCCTCGTCCGGGAGTTCGAGGCCCTCGCTCCTTTGACCGTATCGGTGCTCAGCCAGCGGCGCCTGCGGCGGCCCTTTGGCCTCGGCGGCGGCGAGGCCGGCGCGGCTGGCAGGAACCTGATCAACGGCGAAGACGTCGGACCCATCGCCGAGCGCCATGTCGAGGCCGGCCAGACCTTCCGCATCGAGACGCCCGGGGGGGGCGGCTACGGCACCCCGGAGACCTGAGTGTTTCGGCGCCTCAAGAACCTAATCGTCAACCGCATCCTGGGGGTCGCCGACACCCCCAGCGCATTGCGTTCGGCGTGTTCCTCGGATGCATGGTCGCCTTCACGCCGACGATTGGGTTCCAGATCGTCATCTACGTGGCGATTGCCACGCTGCTGCGAGCCAACAAGGTCTCCGGCATCCCGATCCTCTTCATCTCCAACCCGGTCACCGCAGTGCCCCTCTATTGGTTCTGCTGGTGGGTCGGGGCGCTGGTGATGCACGGTGGCGTGCCCCAGGAATTGATGGACCGCGAGGAGCTCGCTTCGAGCCTGGGGCAGGGCGCCGCGGCGTCGAGCGACTGGACGAGTCAAGTCCTCACCGTCGAGTTCTGGAAAGGCCTCGGGTCGACCCTCGCCGCCATGGGCGCCGAACTCTGGCTCGGCAGTCTCATCCTCGGCGTGCTCGCCGGTCTGCTCGCCTATCCGTTGACGGTCTTTTCGGTGCGCGTTTATCGCCGAGCCCGGGGACCTCGGCACTCGGGGGTCTGAGCGTACCGGCGGAGCGGTCAGAGCACGCCTTGGCCGCGCATGTACTCGACGAAATCCCGGGCGTCGCGGCGCAGTCGGCTCTCGACTTCACGGATGCCCGTCGAGCCGTGCTGCACCCGTTCGCGGTCCGGGTCGTAGCGGTAGCTCATGTGATCGAGGACGAGGATCTGTACGCCTTCGTCTGCACCGTGGCCGGCAAGGGTCTGGAGCTGACCCGTCGCGTGGGGTTCCGGGATGCGGTCGCCGTAGTCCAGGCGGTCCTGGGGGGACACCCACTCGATGCCATAGACGGTTTCGCCGATTCGGAAGTCGGCGTCGAAGGGATCCTGGTGCCCGTCGTTCACAGGCCAGGGAGCGCTGAGGGGCACCCCGAGCTCGCCCATGAGCTCCGCTATCATGTCGCCGGCCCGGGCCTCGGAGATGTCCCGGAGGTCCGCGGCGGTGGCCGTCCCAGGGCCCTGGGAACCACCGCAGCCCGCGGCCCCGGGGAGCACCATCAGAGCCAATAGAGCCGAAACGGCGGGAAGGGCGAAGGTCTTGAGATAGGTGCTTGTCATCAGTCTAGGGTGATGGGGTAACGAACGACCATCGGTGGGCCGTCAAACGAGGGGAACTGGGCGCGGCGGGCGGCGGTGCGCAGGCAATCCCCCGCCTCGCCGGTGGTTACCGCGGCGGGGCCCGAGAGGCGCACTCGGCTGACGGTCCCCCCCGGCTCGACGCGCAGGCCGAAGGTCACCCGCCCGGAGACCGGATCGTCGCCAGCCATGAGGACCAGGCATCGACGAATGCGTCCGAAAGCGCCATCCATTCCGCTTTCGATCTGGGCGCCGGAGAGCTGCTGCTCGCCGCCTCCGGCACCGAGGTCGAGATTTCGAGGGTCGTTTTCGCCGAGGTCGTCGCCGGTCGTCGCGTTGCCCGTGGGCGTGGAAGCACCGCCGCGATCTCGCCGGCCCCGGCGGCCCCGGCCCCGGCGGCGCATGCCCGAGCCCTCGTCGTCGGGGGCCCCAGCGTCCTCGAGGCCCTCGCCGTCAAAGGCGATGGTCTGGATTTCCTCGGGTTCGAAGGCCCCATTTGCCCACAATGCGACGCCAGCCCCCCAAAGGAGCGACGCCGTCACGAAACCGCCCACGAACTTGGACACGGGGAAGGGTAGTACCCCAGGACAAAGCGCGCGGTAAAGCGGCCACGAAGCATCGTTTGCGGCCCTTGACCCCCCGGGACCCACCAACTAGGGTCCGGTCGCCGTGAAAACCCACTGCCTACCTTGGTTTGTCATAGGGATTGTCGTCTCCCTGGGCAGCGTGTTCTTCGGTCCCCCGAGCGCCTCGGCGCAGGATGGCGAGGGCCCTCCCGATACCTACGGGGACGAAAGCTCCGGGTACGGATGGGGCGAGGATGCCGAGGCCGATGTCACCGATCCTTTGCGGATCTTCGGCACCGTCGGCATCGGCACGTCCATCCGCTTCCTTCAGGACCTCGACTACGCCCAGGAGCGCTTCGCTCCGGCCTTCCTCGATTTCTGGGGCGGCGTCGTCCTCCCCGGCAGTAGCTTCCGCCACACCCTCGGCGCCCAGCTCGCCCTCAACCTCAGCGGTGATGGTAGCGCCGCCATCGGCGTCGACCCCGCCTCGCAGTTTGTCATCGGCCCGACCTATGGCCTGTACATTCCCCTCGACGACTGGGTCTTGTTCCCGAAGTTCACCGTGCCTTTCGCCGTCTCCCCCGAGTTCAGCGTAGGTTTCGAACTCTCGGCTCTCGCCGCATACCGCTTCCTCGCCGGCGTCGGCGCCTACGCAGAAATCGGCGTGTCGATGTGGATCGGCGAGGCGGCGTCGATTCACCCCCTCGTGAGCGGTGAGCTCGGCATCATGATCGACTACGAGGTGCTGCCATGAATCGCCGCCCACTCTGGCTCGCCGTCGTTGGCGTCGTCCTCTTTCTCTTCCTCGGCGGCCCGACCCCGGGGTCGGTCGGAGACTGTGCTGCCGGCGAGTCCTTCGCCGACCCGGTCGAAC
The DNA here is from genome assembly GCA_019312705.1 of Deltaproteobacteria bacterium. The sequence continues at coordinate 1,756 of JAFDCW010000145.1, read as the reverse complement.
ACTGCCAGAACAAGTTGGCCTGGACCTGCGCCCGGCGCAGCGCGCGAGGCGACATCAGCCCGGCCGAGAACATGGCGTGCCTTTCGAGGGTCCCGATCGAATGCGCCCCAGCCAACTGGCCTCCCGGCTGTACGCCCTCTCAGCAGGAGTCGGATGCCTGCATCGCGGCGCTGATGAACCCCGACACCCTCGGCACGCCGGGCCAGTGTTTCCCCGACGGCGCGAGCTGCGGGTCCCCGCCGATGCTCGGCCCGGGTTGCGAAGCGTGTGATCAGCCCGTCGAGTGCTCTAGTATCTGTGCGGCGTCGGGGGCGCTCATCAGCGGCGGCGACTCGAGTGACACCGGCGACGGAGGAGCAGGGCTATGAGCCAGACCATGAAGAAGGTCTTTTTCCTCGTCGCCCTCTCGGCGCTGCTCGCGGGCTGCGCGGTCTTCGCCAGCAAAGCGGACTACGCGGCGTACCGCAACGTACACATGGCCGAGGACGACCGCGCCCAGGTCATCGCGATGCAGCAGTACATGACCGAAAACCCCGAAGGCTCCTGGGCGACCGAAATCCAGGCCGAGCGGGTGCGCCTCGAGCCCGAGTTCTGGGAGTCGAACCGGTCCAGCAAGGATGGCCTCGAGTTCTATCTCTCCGCTTACCCCGACGGTCCCCACGCCGCTGAGGCCCGGCCCCGCCTGGCCGCGCTGCAAACCGTCTCCGGGCGCCGCGACGACGAAGCCGAGCAGGCCCGGGAGGTCGAACGCCAGCGCCGCGAAGCGCTCCTCGAGCGCCAGCGCACCTGGCTGACCCGAGCAGCCCAGTTCTGGACCCGGACGATGATCAGCATCAACAACTGGGGCTCGCCCATCTCCGACGTCGCGCGCCGCAACCGCTCCTTCTCGGAGGCCTTCGGCGTGGCTCCGCGGCCCCGATGCAGCGAAACCGAGTGCATCAAGTTCTACATGGCGGACTACGCGATTCCGGTACCGGGTTCGACCCGCATCGAGCGCAAGGTCGAGCTCCTGCTGCGTCTGCGCATGACCGAGGGCCGGGTGGTTCGCGCCGAGCTCCTGATGCCCAACAAGGGCTTCTCGCGCTGGTACGAGCAAGAAAACCGGACCATCGTCGTGGACGAAGACCCCACCCAGCGCAGCGAGGCCATCGAATGGGCCCTCGCGCGCATCGTGCCGGCCATCCGCGAGGTGGCCCCGAACGCCTCGAACCTCGATATCTTCCCGGAGCCCATCGACCCCCCGACGGTTCGACACCCCGACCACCCGGAGCTCGGTGCCGCCGTCGCCCCCGGCGACGCACCGGTCGAAGAAGGGGCGACGGAGGCACCTGCCGAAGTTGCAGCCGCGACCGAAGAGGCGCCCCAAGAGACGCCCGAAGAGACGCCCCAAGAGACACCTCCCCAAGGCGGCGGCCTCGACGATCTGCTCTCCGCGGCGAGCGGCACCGACGGGACGACCGGGCAAGATGGCCAGGACTCGGCCGCCCAGGACCAGCCCGAAGAGATGGTCCTGCCCATCGCGCTCCAGGGCTTCAGCGCCGGGGGCCTGCGCATCGCGCTCTTCGCCGCCGGCGAGGAAGACTACGGCAAGGCCTATGACGGACTCTTCATCGAGTTCGAAGCACCCCGGACGCCAGAGCCCGAAGGCAGGCGCGAAGGGCGTCGGCGTCGGGGCGGCATGCGCGGCATGCGCGGCATGGGCGGCATGGCCAGCATGGCCAGCATGGCCAGCATGGCCAGCATGGCCAGCATGGCC
>JAFDCW010000144.1 GCA_019312705.1 Deltaproteobacteria bacterium | reverse complement strand
ACCTTCCGACGTTGTCGCAGCCCTACTACCACGCGCTATTCACAGGCGTTCCTCCCCGGGGGAGCGGCGTTCGGCGCAACCAACAGGGACAGCGGCAGGTCTTCGACGCGCTGCCCGACCGCGTACGCCACGCCGGGGGAACCGTGTCCTTCGTCACCGAAGACAACGACTGGATGGCCGTGTTCTTTGCGGCCGAAGGGGACGGGGATGCCCACGGCCCCGACGCCCTCGACGGCCCCCTCGCGGAACTCCTGGCCGAAATCGGTGGCGGCGCCGGGCCGACGTTGTCGCTCATTCATGTGCTCTCGGTCGACGAATCGGCCCATGACCACGGGGTCGACTCCGCCGCTCACCGTCGCGCCCTCGCCCTCGCCGAGCGGGTAACGCGCGAAGTTGCCGAGGCGACCTTCGGCCGAACGCTGCTCGCGGTTGTGAGTGATCACGGACACATCGGCCCCGGGGGCCACGGCGGGGACGAGCCCGAGGTACGCCGCGTTCCCCTCATCCTCGTCGGTGACGGAGTGCCCCATGCGCGCGTCGACCGGGCCCTCGCGGTGGAGGAGCTCGCGCCGACTTTCGCGAGCTGGATGGGGGTGCCCCCGCCGCGGGCCGCGGTGGCCCCGCCGGCGACCGAGGTGGCCGGGGCCTTTGTCGTCGACCCCGCCCCGGCTACGCGCCGCGGCGCCCTGCTCACCGAGGCGACGGCTTTGGAAGCGAAGGCCCGGCGAAGCCGCCTCGGCTGGTTGCTCCCGGTGGTTGCGCTCCTCGTGCTGATGGGGCTCGGGGCGACCAAGCGGTCCTTCGGGGGCTTCGACATCGGTTCCCTGCTCGCCCCGGTCCTGGTCTTCGTGGGGGTCCTCGGGGCGCACCAGGTGATCCTCGGCCGGCCCTTCACCATGTCGGCCCTCGACGATGCGACGCGGCAGGGCATCCGGGTCGCGATCACGGGCGCCTTCGCGGCTTTGGTCTGCATTCCCGCAGCCGCTGCCGTCGCCCGATCCAGAGCTGGCGACGGGTTTCGGGCTCATCTACGCCGCGCCGCCGGCGCCGTGGGCTGGGCGAGCGTCGCCGCCACGGCTTTCACGGTCGCTGTGGTGGGCGGCACTCTCGGCCCCTGGCCGCCCACGGCGATCGGCGTCTACGCCCCGATCTTGGCCTTCACGGGCTGCGGCGGCGCCGCCCTGGCCGCCGGATTGATGCTAATCGCGAGTGCTCTCACGGGATCGCCGCGAGAAGCGCGCACACCGGTCGATCAATCGGCGGCGCTCTGATAGATCGAGCCTTCCCCCACCCCGGATCCTTTCGCGGTCCGATCAGGAGAAGCCGACGATGGGAAGCCCCGACCAGCTCGACCAGCTCGCGATCGATACGATCCGTTGCCTGTCCATGGATGCGATTCAAGCGGCCAACTCCGGGCATCCCGGGGCACCCCTGGGCCTCGCCCCGGTCGGGTGGTTGATCTTCAACGCCCTCCGGAGCCACGACCCGGCGCACCCCGAGTGGGCGGACCGCGATCGATTCGTGATGTCTTGCGGCCACGCGTCGATGCTCCAGTACTCGCTCCTGCATCTCTCGGGCTACGACCTGCCCCTCGATGAGCTTCGGGCATTCCGGCAGTGGGACAGCAAGACGCCGGGGCATCCCGAGTTCGGGCACACGGCGGGCGTCGATACGACGACCGGGCCCCTCGGTCAGGGTTTCGCCAACGCCGTCGGCATGGCCCTCGCCGAGCGTCATCTCGCGGGGCGCTTCAATCGACCCGGCCACGAGATCGTCGATCATCACACGTGGACCATCGCCTCGGACGGCGACTTCATGGAAGGCATCTCGTCTGAAGCCGGTTCCCTCGCGGGGCACCTCGGCCTCGGCAAGCTGGTCGTCTTCTGGGACGACAACTCGATCACCATCGACGGCCGCACCGACATCACCTTCACCGAGGACGTCGTCGCGCGCTTCGACGCCTTTGGCTGGCATACCCAGAGCGTCGACGACGGCAACGACCTCATAGCCCTCGGTCGGGCCGCCGAGGCGGCCAAGAACGACCCCCGCCCCAGCCTGATCCGAGTCAAGACCATCATCGGCTGGCCCGCGCCCAACAAGCAGAACACTTCGAAGGCCCATGGCTCGCCCCTCGGACCCGAGGAGATCACGGCGACCAAGAAGCTCATGGGCTGGCCCGATGAGAGCTTCCGCGTGCCTTCGGATCTCGGCGTTGTGACGGACGGGATCAAGGCCCGGGGCCAGGCGGGCTACGCCGCTTGGCAGGAGAAGTTCGCCGCGTATCGGAGCGATCACCCGGAGCTCGCGGCGGCCTTCGAAGAGGCCATGGCCGGCAAGCTGCCCAGTGGCTGGGACAGAGGGGTGACCCCCTTCGAAGCCGACGCCAAGGGCATGGCGACCCGCAAATCGAGTGGCGCGGTCATCGCGGCCATCAGCCAGACCCTCGGCAACCTCGTCGGCGGTTCTGCCGACCTGGCGGCTTCGAACTTGTCGTACCAAAAGGGATTCGCCGACTTCGGCGGGCCTGCCGTCGAGCAAGGCCCCGGGGCCGAAGCAGGCCCCCGGAACGTGCACTGGGGTATCCGCGAGCACGCGATGGCCTCGGCGTGCAACGGCATGGCGCTGCACGGCGGGGTCATCCCCTATGGCGCCACCTTCTTGGTGTTCAGCGACTACATGCGTCCGGCGATTCGCCTCGCGGCGCTGATGCAGATCCCCGTGCGCTATCTCTTCACCCACGATTCGATCGGCGTCGGAGAGGACGGGCCCACCCACCAGCCCGTCGAGCATCTCGCAGCGCTGCGCACCATCCCGGGCATGACCACCATTCGCCCCGGCGACGCCAACGAGGTCATCGAAGCGTGGAAGGCGATGCTCGGCCGACCCGGTCCGGTTGCCTTGGTGCTGACGCGGCAGTCGATGCCGACCGTCGACCGGACGGTGATGAGCAGCGCCGAGGGCGTGCATCGCGGCGCCTACGTGCTCTCCGAGGCGGCCGGTGACGGCGACCCCGAGGTGATCCTCATCGGCACTGGCAGCGAAGTGTCCATCGCCCTGGCAGCCCAGAAGGACCTGGCGGCGGACGGCGTCCGGGCCCGGGTGGTCTCGATGCCCAGCTGGGAGCTCTTCGCCGAAGAGGACCGCGCGTACCGCGACTCGGTGCTTCCACCGGCCGTCTCGGCCCGGGTCGTCGTCGAAGCCGGCATCCGCATGGGCTGGGAGCGCTGGGTGGGCAGTGAGGGCGGCTTCGTGACCCTCGAACACTACGGTGCATCGGCTCCGGCGACCGTGCTCTACGAGAAGTTCGGCCTCACGGCCGAGGCGATGGTGGCCGAGGCGAAGCGGCTCCTAGGCTAATGCCGTTCACTCACGCCACTCGCCGGCTTTCGTCCTCGGGCCCGCCCTCGAAATACCTTTGGTATTCCTTCGGCCCGCCCCTGCGGGCGCGCTCGGCGATTGACGCAATTGAGCGACATTGGGTCCCATGTGACCCGCGTTGGCGATAATCCGGATGGTTCGAGCGCTCTTGGCGCTGGTGCTTCAGCTGCTCCTGCTCCTGCTTCTGGGCTGCGGCGCGAGCCCTGGTCCTGTCGTCGAGGTGCCCGTTCCCCCGCCCGAGGGGGGGCGGGGCGAGACCGAGCTCGCGGTCGCCCCGCCGGAGGTCGTTGACGGGTCGGTCCCCGAGACGCAGTCCGACGAAGACGGGGAGCCACCGCGGCTCTCTTGCCTGACGGCGGCCTACCCGGACGCCATCCGCTCGGTCGAGGCCCGGGACGGCGCGTGGTTCGTGACACTTCGCGACGGCCGCGAAGTCCCGTGGGACGACGGCCGCGACAAGGACGCGGATGCGCGCCTCACGGACCCAGACCTCGAGGACATCGTGGCCCAGCTCTACCCGGCGGGCGGACCGTTCGCGCCCGTCGCCGAAGGTGACGAGCCGGGCCGCGCCCGTCACCCGGCCCTCTTCGCCAACGCCTACGGCGACGGCGAACGCGCCGTTCGGGCCCACCTCGTCGACGTGCCCTGGCCTTCGGCTGCAACGGTTCGCGTCTCGATCGAGAACGGCGCCGCCGACGCTTTGCGCGCAGTCATCGCGTCGCTCTCGGAGCTGCCTCCCGAGGCGCGTCATTGCCTCGAACCGTCCATCGGCTCGTTTTCGTATCGGCAGATTCGCGGGACTGACCGGCTATCGGGCCATGCCTATGGCATCGCCATCGACTTGAACACCGACTGCGGCGAGTACTGGCGCTGGCAGCGCCCCTTCCGGGGACTCGAGGCGAGCCGCATGCCTGAGGCCATCATCCGGGCCTTCGAAGCCCAGGGCTTCATCTGGGGCGGCCGCTGGCACCACTACGACACGTTTCACTTCGAGTACCGGCCGGAGTTTTTCGCCCCCGCGTGCCGAAGCGAACCGCGCTGAGGGCGCGCCCGGATCTATCCGTCCATCAAGTTTCGATACGCCATCTGGTCGTCGTACATGCGCAGAAACACGGCGTGTTTCCTGTCGTGGTAGGCGCGCACCTCGGGTCCGCCCGGCTCGATGGTCTCGCCGGCGGCGCTCATCGCGCCCATGGCGTCGACGACGGTTGCGTGATCTCCGGATGCGACCGAACCGAGGATGGCCGAGCCGAGGAGGACGGCTTCCTGCTCTCGCGGCAAGGCGATGCGGCATCCGGTGGCGTTGGCGTGCTCGCGGAGGAAGACGGGGTTCTTTGCGTCGCCGCCGGTCGCGATGAGGGTGTCGATGTGGTGCCCCGCCGCGTTCATCGCGTCGATGATGTGGCGCGTGCCGTAGGCGATGGCCTGGATCGTCGCGAGGTACTGGAGGGCGAGGGAGTCGATGGTGTCCCAGAGCGAGAGGCCGGTGACGACGCCGCGGAGGGTCGGATCGGCCCGCGGGCTACGATTGCCGTGGAAGTACGGCAGTACGTGCATCTCTCGGGTGAGAGCCGCCGGGAAGGGCACCTTCGATGCGTCTTGGGCGTCTTGGGCGTCTTGGGCCAGCTCGTCGAGACGTTCATTGAGCAGGGCGTAGACCGTTGTGCCTTCCTCGTCGGCGCGGGCGGCGAGCTCCTTGCCGCGAGCGTGGGAGTGGATGACGTGGTCGATGAGGGCGCCGGTGGCGCTTTGCCCACCTTCGGTGAGCCAGAGTCCCGGGACCATGGCCGAAAAATACGGCCCCCAGACGCCGTCGACGTAGCGCGGCTCCCGGCTCACGGCCATGTGGCAGCTCGACGTGCCGCCGATGAGGGCCAGGCGTCGTTCGAGGTCTTCGGGGGTTGGGGCCTTGCCATCGAGGGGGGCGCCGAGGAGGCCGAGGCCCCCGGCGTGGGCGTCGATGATCGAGACGGCGACGGGGGTGCCGGGGGCGAGGCCGAGGTCCTTCGCCGCCGCTTCGGTCAGTTCGCCGGCCCGCTCGCCCATCGGGCGCACGTCGGTGCCGATGCGCCGGTAGCCTTCATCTCGCAGGTCGCCGAGGCCGACCGCGTCGAAGAACGCATCGTCCCAGCGTCCCCCGTCTCCCTCGTGGCCGAGGTAGGTCCACTTGCAGACGGTGGTGCAGAGCGAGCGCACGTCGCGTCCCGTCGCCCGGTAAACGAGGAAGTCCGGCAGGTCGAAGAAGCGCGCGGTGCTCTTCCAGGTCTCTGGGAGGTTTTCCTTCAGCCAGACAAGCTTCGGGGTCTGCATCTCGGGGGAGATCACGCCGCCGACGTACTTCAGCACGTCGTGGCCCCCGGCGTTGATTCGCGAGGCCTCGGCGGTCGCCCGGTGGTCCATCCAGACGACGACGTTTTGCGCAGGCGCGCCGCTCGGGCTCACGGTGACCGGCAGGTCGTCGGCGCCTAAGGCCACCAGCGAGCACGTGGCATCGAAGCCGACGCCAGCGACAGATCCGGGGGCTAACCCCGCGGCGCTCACGGCCTCGTGCACGGCGGCGCCGCAAGACGCCCAGATGTCGTCGGACGACTGCTCGACGAAGTCGTGTTTCGGCCGCCACGTCTGGATCTTGCGGCTGCCCGTGCCGAGGCACTTCCCCGAACCATCGAAGACGCCGGCCCGGGCGCTGCCGGTCCCGACGTCCACCCCGACGTAGTAGCGCTTGTTCATTTTGCGCTCATTTCGGATCGGCGAGGATCCGAACTCGGAACCCCATCTCCTGGGAGAGCGCCACCATCTCTTCGAAGACATCGCCGTAGGCGACGGCGACGTGATTCGACAGGTAGTGGGCCATCAACGTATCCCGGCCGATGCCCATGTCGGCGGCCATGAAGGGCCACTGCCGGGTCGTGCCGTCCCACCACTGGTCACGGACATCCGGCGGGAGCTTCACGACCTCGCCGCGGCCGATGTCCATGCAGAGCTCGTCGCCCTTGATGTAGGCCCGGGCCCAGGTCATCTCGCCCGGCAGGCTCTCGCCGGCGAAGCTGCCGCCGGGGGTCGGGAAGTAGAGCGACGGCTGCCGGTAGCTGTGGGCCCCGGCCAGGCTGTCCGGGTCGTGGTTGAAGGCGTAGGCCCCGCAGCTCCCGCTGTTGAGCAGGAGCCACAGGAATCGTCCCTCGTGCTCGGCCCCCCAGCGCACGTCGTGGAACATGACGGCCTGGTGCAGGCCCTTCTTCTTCAGCAGGCGCTTGAGCATCTCCATCGGCACCACGTTGCCCTGGTCGGCTTCGGTCGCCGTAGCTACCGTGTCGCCGTTCGACTCCGGGCGGCAGGTGGAGTTGAAGAGCCCCTCGGCGAGGTCACTCGGGGGCCGGAGGGGGATCAACCCGAGCTGGTATTGCCAGCCGAGGCAATCCGCCTGGAACTCTTCGAGCAGGTCCTTGACCACCAGGTAGTCCCGGAGCTGCTCTTTGGTGGCCTCTTCGGTGAAGTCCGCGGTGCCGAGGTGGGCGCCCTCGCCCCAGTGGAACGTGAGGCCCTTGTCTTTGACGAAGGCGAACGCGTCATCGATGCGCTTTTGAGCGATGTCTTTTCCGCGGTCGATGATCCACGCCTGGTCGACCTTGTGCTCGGTGAAGCCGTGGCGGTTCAGGAGGCGCGGCCCGAAGTAGCCGTTGATCATGCCCATCGACGTGTCGCCGAGCATCAAGATGAGGGCCCGCCGTGAGCGGAAGTCTGCTGCGACCTCCGAGGCGAGCTTGGACGCCGCCTCCGAGATCGGGGCGTGATAGCGGATCGCCTCTTCCCCGTAGCGAATCGCGCCGGTCGTGCACCACTCGTCGAGGCGGTCCATGAACTCGTCGTCGGCGCTGAAGTCGGGCTCGGCGGTCCAGATCCGCGAGAACGGTCGGTTGAGGCTCTCGAGGCAGGCGCCGGTATTGAGCAGGCCGACGAGGCCCGGCCATTGGCCGCTGAAGTTGCTCGCCAGCAGCAGGGGGTTGTCTTTGCCCACGACCCCGTCGGTCGTATGGGGGCCGTAGAGCCAGTGCACGCACACGCCGATCATCGGGTCGTCGATGGGCCCGAGCTTTTCGATGGCGTGGTGGGGCTTCGAAAGGAAACCTTCGACGAGGTACGGCTCCCGGCCGAGCTTGCGAAGAGCCCGTTCGAGCTGCTCGGTCGCGCCGCGTACGTTGTCGATGGCGAGGCGATTGGGCTCCTCCCGGGCGTCTCCGGGCCAAAAGAGTGCGATACGCGGCTTCATGGGGGCCTCCAAGTATGAGCGCGAATCCTATAGGCTCTCGCCGCGTGGGGGAGCCCCGATGAACGTGATGCGGAAAAATCTGACGATCAGCGGTCTTTGGGCCGTGCTTTTGCTTTCGGGCCCTCTGCTCTTGGGGGTTGGGGGCTGCGATTGCTCCGAGGGAGACGGCGCCGCCGCCGGGAACGGTGACGCCCAGCGCACCATCGCCGTCATCCCCAAGGGCACGACCCACGAGTTCTGGAAATCCATCCACGCCGGGGCCATCAAGGCGGGGCGCGAGCTCTCGGTCGAGATCCTCTGGCAGGGGCCCCTGCGTGAGGACGACCGCTCGGACCAGGTTCGTGTCGTCGAGGACGTCATCTCTCGGGGCGTCGACGCCATCGTCCTTGCCCCCCTCGACGACTCGGCCCTGGTGCCCCCGGCCCGAGAAGCCGTCGCCGAGGGCATCCCCGTGCTCATCATCGACTCGGACCTCGATTGGGACGGCCGGGTGAGCTTCGTCGCGACCGACAACATGGAGGGCGGGCGCCTCGCGGCCCGTCGCCTCGGAGAGTTGCTCGGCGGCGAGGGCAAGGTGCTGATGATGCGCTACCAAGAAGGGTCTGCCAGCACCATGCGACGCGA
>JAFDCW010000828.1 GCA_019312705.1 Deltaproteobacteria bacterium | reverse complement strand
ACGTCGGGTCCGAGACTTGCGGCGATTGCCACCACGAACAACGTCGGTCGTTCGCCAAGACCTACCACGGGCGCATGACCCGGGAGGCGACCGAAGAGACGGTCCTCGGTGACTTCGACGACGCCCAGGTGCTCTACGGCGGGGTCACCGCAACCATGCACCGCGGCCCTGAGGGGCAGTTTCGGATCACCTTCGCGGGGCCCGGAGGCACCGGCCGGCGAACCGTCGAAGTGGTTCGCACGGTCGGCTCCCACCGCTACCAGCAGTACCTCGCCGAGGAGGACGGGGTCTTCGCGCGGTTGCCGGTCGCCTGGTACCCGGCCGAAGACCGTTGGTTTCACATGAACGGGGCCTTCCTCACCCCGGACCCTCCCCCGCCCTCTCCCGGAGGCACCATCTCCGAAGAGGACTACAACCGCCACGTCGTACGGTGGAATGACAACTGCATCTTCTGCCACAACGTCGGGGCGAACCCGGGGCGCGTGGGGGAGCGCTTCGAGTCCGAGGTCGCTGAGCTCGGAGTGGCCTGCGAGGCCTGCCACGGCCCCGGGGGGCGCCACGTGTCGGCGCACCGGGACCCAGTGCGCAGCCTGGCCCTTCACTTCGCCGCCGACGACGGCACCATCGTGAGCCCCGAGGACTTGTCCCCGTCGCGCAGCGCCGACATCTGCGGCCGCTGCCACGGCCAGCGCATCGCCGACGACGTGCAGGGGTTCATGGAAACCGGCGACCCCTTCGTGCCCGGCGAAGACCTCGCGCTGTACACCGCGCCGCTCTTTCGAGACACGCCCCTCGGCGACGATGAAGGCGTCTTCGCGATGCGCTTCTGGGGCGACGGCACCCCCCGCCTGACGGCCTACGCTTACCAGGGACTGCTCGCGAGCCCCTGCGCCCAGCGCGGCGAACTCACCTGCATCACCTGCCACGGCATGCACGAAGGAAGGCCCGCGGGGCAGCTGCGCCCAGAGGCCCGGGGCGACGGCGCATGCATCGACTGCCACGAAGACCTCGGCCTCGACTCCGCGGTGTCCGCCCACACGCACCACGAAGTCTCGAGCTCCGGGTCCCGGTGCGTCGCCTGCCACATGCCGCCCATCGTCTACGGCCTCATCGGCGCCCACATCAGCCATCGCATCGAAAACCCGGATCCCGCGGCGGCCGAAGCCGTCGAACGGCCGGACGCCTGCACCCTTTGCCACGTGGAGCGCACCCGAGGGTGGGCCATCGGCGAGGTGGCGCGACTCTGGGGTGACGGCGAGGTGGCGGATGCGACGACAGTGCGAATGCACCCGGCCGATACGATGGGCGACGACGAGGCGACGCCGCTTTCGGAGGTATTACGCGCGCTCTTCGGCGGCGACCCGATCGAGCGTTCCGTTGCCGCCGAGGCCCTCGGTGCCCGCCGTCGGGCTGTCACCGAAGCAACGCGTGCCGTCCGCCTCGGCGCCCTCTTCGATGTCATGGCCGACGACCCCTACCCGGCGGTCCGCCGCATCGCCTGGCGCGCAGCTCGGGCGGTCTGCGACTCCGCGGCGAGGTCCGAACTGCATCGACTTCCCCGACTCACCGAAGATGCGTGGATGCGCTACCGCCCGGCCTCCGCCCGCGAGGAACGCGACGCCGCGATCGAGTCGCTCCTCGCCGCCCTCCCCCCCGGCACCACGACGCCTCCGGACCCCGAGGTCATCGCCCCGCTCCGGGCCGCAGCCAGCGAGACGGCGATTTTCATCGGAGAATGACCGTTCGGCGCGCCACCACGCCCTCGAGGCAGCAGGTCAGCCGCGCTCGCGGCTCCGACACACAGCGAACGGTGCTATCGTGAGAGGCAATGGCATCCTCCGGATTACGTATCCCCGCAGCACAGCCCCTCCTCCTCGTCACCGCCGCGCTCCTAGCCGCGGCGGCTCTCGCGGCCTGCGAACCGGCAGAACCTCCGGTGACGGCATCTGGCCCAACCCTCGAGGAAAGCTCCGAGACCCCGGTCCTCCTCACCCGTGATGAGGGGGGCGCGATGGTCGGCGTCACGGGCCGCTTCGTAGTCCCCGACGACGTACCGCGGGATCCGACTGCCCGGGCCAACTGGTTCCTCGCCGCCCACGGTGCCGACCTCGGCGTCGACAACGCCGAAGAAGACCTCGTCGCCGAAGCCACCATGGAAGTTGCCCCGGACAGTGACGGAGACGGCGAAGGCGACACGATGGTGGTCTACGGCCGCGTCGAGGACGGCGTCACGGTCTACGGAGCGGATGCTCGGGTTCGCGTGGACGACGCAGGTGACGTCGTCTTCGCAGTAAGCCGGATTCCAGGCAACCTCACGCCCTCGACCTCCGAGCCCGTTCTCACGGCCGCAGAAGCCGAGGCGATTGCGGCCGCTCTTCTCGTCGACGGCGAAGCGGACCCGGCCGAACTAGTCATCATCAACCCCAGCCTTTTTCGACGTCCGAGCGACTACGCTTATCTCGCCTACGGGGTCGACGTGCACTCCGCGACTACGTCGGAGGGCATGCGGTTCTTCATCGACGCCCTGACCGGCGACCGGGTCCCCTATGAGTCGCCCCTCGCAGTCACCTCGCAAAACCGCAACGTCTCCGACGCCTGCAACCGGTACACCCAGGGCGTGGTCGTCTATCGTGCCCGCAAGCTCTACACCGAAGCGGGCCCGTACGAGGACACTCGAGCGACCGCCTGCACCCGCGCC
>JAFDCW010000143.1 GCA_019312705.1 Deltaproteobacteria bacterium | reverse complement strand
TAGTCGGTAGAAGGGCATATCTGTGGATTCGGCTGACCCGGACATCTGAGCGGGTGGTACCGCAGGGCGCTGGATTGTCAACGAGCCGCGCCGTTGCCCAAGTGCCCGGGAGCCGAGTATCGTGCGGCCCACGGGGGATACTGGTGAAGATTTGCAAGGTCTGTCGCGCGCGTTTTCGGGGGGATCCCACGCGCTGTCCCCTCGACGGGGGCGAGCTGGAAGAAATGCCGGATCCCCTCCTGGGCCGTACGATGGGGGGGCGGTACGTCGTCGCCCAGAAGATCGGCGCCGGCGGCATGGGCACCGTCTACCGCGCCCGCCACGAAGCGGTGGGCCGGGACGTAGCGATCAAGTTCCTCGCGCCGGAGCTGGCCCTCGACGCCACGAACCGCAAACGCTTCTTGCGCGAGGCGAAGGCGGCGAACCGGATCAATCACGAACACATCATCGATATCACCGACTTCGGCGAGACCGATGACGGCCACGTCTTCCTCGTGATGGAGTACTTGGTCGGCCGGCCCCTCAACGCCGTGATCGAGCAGGGACCGATGCCCACTCTCAGGGCCCTCGGCATCATGCTCCAGATGGCGCAGGCCCTCGCCCGAGCCCACGAGTTCGACGTAGTGCACCGAGACATCAAGCCCGACAATATCTACTTGTTGAGCGGCCACGACGGCGACTTCATCAAGATCCTCGACTTCGGCCTGGCCCAGATGAAGGGCGAGCTTCGGCTGACCGCCACCGGCACCGTGTTTGGTACGCCCGAGTACATGTCGCCGGAGCAAGCCCGAGGCGCCCCGGCGACCTTCGCAGTCGACCTCTACGCCGTCGGCTGCGTCTTCTATGAGCTGCTCACGGGCTCGTTGCCCTTCACCGGCACCACCCCAGACCTGATCATCGCCCACCTCCGGTCCATCCCGGATCCGCCGTCCACCAAAATGGCGAGCATCCCGGAGGATGTCGACCGGATGATCATGCGCCTGCTCGAGAAGAAGCCCGAGGACCGCTACCTCGATGCTTACGCCCTCGCCGACGAGCTGAAGGGCATCTTGACCGACTTGAGCCGTATGTCGCACATACCCCGGTCAAAGGTCGGCCAGATCCCGATCGTGCCCGGCCAGATGGCGATCGCGCCGACGAATCCACCGCCCCCGGTGCCGCCAACGTCGCAAATGCGGCAGGTTCCGCAAGCGTTCCTAGGGGCTGAGTCGTCCGCTAGGTCGCGCCCCGCGAGGGACACGGAGAGGACGGTGCGGCCGCTGCTCGACCCCGAGGAGCCATCGCAAACCACCGCTGTCGAAGAAGCGTGGGCGGAGCGGGTCGAGTTCTTCGGCCAGATGTCCCACGAAGCACATCCGCCGGGCGACGGCCCGGCGTGGCTCGACCCCGCAATCTCCAGCATGCGTACGCACATCACGGAGATACGCGACCTGCGCAAGCGCCTCGACGGGTTGTCCCAGAATGCCGCCCAACACGAAGACGAGATGCGAGATGCACGGCTGCGAATCGGTCTCGCCCTCGACGAGCTCGGCCGCGACGAGAGCCGGGTCTTGCGCCAGATCGCCGAAACCCAGCCCCGCCTCGACGAAGCGACCAAACGACGAGACGACCTCGAGATGCCGCTCGTCCGGGCGTGGGGGACCATCCCCCCATTGCCCACCAGGTCACCCCGGGCGACCCGGCAAGACGCTGAGGTATTGCGCGAAGCCGGACATCTGGCGAGCATCTGGCTCGAGGCCGACCGGGCCCTCGGGGTGTTGGAGCGGGAGATGGCGGTGCGTCGACGGGAGAGAGAAGACCTCGATTTTCAAGTTGCCCAGCTCAAGGGTCGCCTCGGCACCGTCAACGCCGAGTCCGACCTCGACCTCGGCTCCCTGCGCGAGCAGTCGAATCGCCTCGACTCGGAGATCCGCAAGCGGGTCGACGGGCTCGTCGCCGATGCCGAACCCGTCGCGCGGCACCTCAACAGCTTCCCATTCATCCGCGAACGCATGTCTAACTCGCGATGATTCGACGGCAGTCGCAGTACGGCCTCCAATAGGTATGGGGGGTCTTGGGATTCTTGGCACGCGTCGTGGTCGTGACGGCCGTCGCCGGTTGGGCCTCCGCCTGCGATACAGACGTCGCCGCCGAGGGGCCGGCACCCGCGCCCCGGCGCGCCGCGGAATTTCGCTCGGAGCAGGTTCGCACGGTCCTCGACGCCGCCGGCCAGGCGATTCAGACCCGGGGGTTCGCGAGCTCCGGCGACGAGTGGCGCGGCTTCCTGGTCGAACAGGGGTCGGCGGCCGACGAAGCGTCGCTCCGAGGAGGGACTTGCTACGTATTGTTGGGAGCCGGAAGCGAGGCCCTCCGGGAGCTCGACCTCCGAATCTTCGACAGTGACGGGAGCGAAGTGAGCCAAGACGCTCAGCAGGGCCCCGGGGCGGCGCTGCACTACTGCCCGCCCCACGCCGGCACCTATTACATCGCCGCTCTGGCGACCGCCGGGACCGGGCTCTTCGCGGTCCGTCGCTACGAGGGGCCGACGGGGATCGACATGCGCCTCGACGACCTCTTCCGCGACGGCCCCGCCGCGGAGCCTGCTGCTCCGGAGCGCCCGTGAGTCTCGCCTCGGCGACGGTCGTGGCGCTGACGACCCTTGCGACTCTGGCAGGATGCACGGCGCCGCAAGAATTCGGCGGAGTCGAAGGAGCGCAAGAAGCCCAAGAAGCCCAGGAAGCCGGAGAGCTCGCTTCGAATGCCAGCCCCTTCCCCACGGACGGGACGGGTCCCCTCGATGCTCTGACCCGGCGCTTCGGGCGGCTGCGGGAGCGAATGCGCGGCCGCGGCTATGATGACGAGATTGGAGCCACCCGGATCTTCCTCCTCGAAGGGGAAGGCGTAGCCCTGCCCATCGACCTCGACGCTGGCCGCTGCACGACCTTCGTCGGGCTCTCCGGAGGACGGGTCCGGGAGCTGTCGATCTCCGTCTTCGACGGAGAAGGCATCGAGGTTGTCGCTGCAGCCGTCATGGGCGAGGGAGGGCTGGCCCACATCTGCCCCCAGGCTCCCCCTCGACGAGCCGGAGAGACGATCCCGCACCACCTCGTCGTGCGGTCCCTCGAAGGCTCCGGCGCCGTGGTCCTCGGGGCGTTTCGCACGATCCCCGGTGCGGGAGAAGGCTTCGAAGGGATCTTCGAGGGCGTACTCGCGCCCCAGGTTCCCTTCCGCGACGTCGAGGAGCGCCTCGCCGAGCGCCGCACGGTGCTCCGGGAACGGGGCTTCCTGCCCCTCGGGGAGCCCCGCCTCGAACGGGTCGCCGAGGGCGACGAAGTGAAGGTCGCCTTCCAGCTCGAGCCGGGGCGCTGCTATGTCGCGATGGCCCGCGGGGATGAAGGGCTTCGGGACGTCGATTTGACGCTCTTCGATCCGGCCGGAGCCGAGGTCGCGCGCAACCTCGAAGGGGACGCCGAGCCTGAGGTCGAGCTCTGCCCCGAGACCTCGGGGCGCTACGGGGTGAGCGCCCGCGCCTTCGAAGGGGCCGGCGCCCTCGGACTCCTGGTCGTCGGTGGCCCCGCTCCCATCGAGGAAGAACACACGATCGAAGCCGAAGGGGGCGAGGGCGTCGAGGGCACCGGCGAAGGTGGCTCGGGGCCCGAAGGGGAGCCCGTCGCTGCCATGTCGGCTTCGGTTGCAGCCCTCGAAGCCCGGGGCTACGGCGCCCCCTCCTTCATCGTGCCCGACGGATGGGTGGCTCCGGGAGAGGTGCGCAACCACGAACTCGTCCTCGGCCCGGGGTGTTTTGTCGTCCTCGGTGCTGCGGGTAGGACCGAGACGGACCTCGACCTCTACCTGAGCCGAGACGGGGTCACGATCGACCGTGATACCAGCGTGGCTCCGACGGCCCGGGTCCGGATTTGCCCCCGTGAGACGACGACGGTGAGAGTGACGGTCAAGGCGTACGGACGGGCCGGTCCCTACGCCCTCGCAACCCAGCGCGCACCGGCGGAGACGGTCGACGTGCGGGCCCTGCGCCTCGAAGAAGCCACCGCGGCGCTGCGCGACCGGGGCTTCGAGAGCGCCCCTCTCGAGGTCCTGCACCTCGAGGAGGGCACCGCCCATCGAGCACGGCTCACCATCCCGGTCGGTCGCTGCGTCGCCGTCGCGGTCGCCGGCGAGGAGGGGGTCGCTGACGTCGACGTCTTGCTGCGCGACCGGGAGGGTCGACTGCTGGCGTCGTCGTCGGGGCCCGAGGCCTACGCCGCCGTGACTCGCTGCGCGGAGGACGGCACCATCGCGGTCGTCCTCGAAGTCGTCGCCTATCGAGGTAGCGGCGCGGTGACCCTGCAACGCCTCGACGGTACGCAATGAGAGGAACACGACGGGTTTCCTGGCATCCCGGCCGGGGGGGGCTGGCGGTCTTGCTGGTTGGGGCGTCGCTCGGGGCGGCGGCTCCTGTTGGGGCGGATGAGCCGCCCGGGGACGGCCCCGCCGACGTCCTCGGCGAATGCGTCGACGCCGCCGTGGTGGCTCTCGGCGCGGGCGGGGCGACGCCGACGAGCGAGCCTTATCGGGACTTCTTGACCGAAGGTCAGAGCCGCTCGCGGCCCTTCGTCTTCGAGGCCAGCGAATGCGTCGGCTTCCTGGCGGTGGGTCATCGTCGGGTGCATGACCTCGACCTCTCCCTGATGACCGGCCGCGGGGTCCTCCTCGAACGAGATGCGAACGTCGACGCCCGGCCCTACGTTCGGTTCTGCGGTGCCGCCGGCCTGCATCTGGTCGTCAATCTCGAGATGTACAAGGGCCAGGGCGAGGTCGCGCTCATCGCGTTTCGCGATGCTCCGGTGCAGCTCCCAGACCTCGGGCGGACCGTCGGCGCGTGCTTCGCGACCTCCGGGGGAATCCGCCGGCCTTCGGCTCAGGTCGGGGCGGCCCCCCCGGGGCGCAGCGTTGACGACGCCGGAGTCGCGATGGCCGAGCGCCTCGCACGGCTGGGGTACAGCCCCGACGGACCCGCCCAGACGGGGCAGCTCAGCCAAGGCCTCCGAGAGGCGCGGCGACTGCTCCTCGAAGGGGGCCGGTGCTACGCCATCGCCCTCGTCGGAGGGGCGGAGGTCGGTGACGTCGACCTCTTCGTGCGCACGTTGAACGGCCTCGAAGTCGGTCGAGACGAGTCGCGCCGAAACGATGCCGTCGTACGGCTCTGCCCCCCAGAGAGCGGCGAGCTCGTGGCGGACGTGCGCATGTTCGCGGGTCGCGGTGACTACACGCTCCGGACCTATGTCCTCCCAGATGTCAGCGGAACGCCCCCAGGGGTGGAGGGCAATGCCCGGGGACGCTGGGCCGAGGTCCGAGCTCGCCTCGCGGCCCGAGGTCTGTCGCCCCGGCCTCTGCCGTGGGGCATGCTGATCCCTGGGCAAACTCTGTGGATCCCCATCGACCTCGAAGCTGGGCGCTGCTACGGATTGTCCGCGGTGACAGCCGACGAGGCAGCAGAGGGCGACTTGGATCTGATGCTCGTCGACGAGCGCGGCGCGCTCCTGGCCTGGGATGTCGGGGCCAACGCCTCCCCGGTTCTCTATCACTGCCCCGAAGAGAGCGGCCGGTACCGCATCCGTGGCCGACTCTACGGAGCCTGGGGCCGCTACCTGACCGTGCTCGGGGAAGAACCGGCCAGAGAACCCCGGTGAAGCAAGTGACGCAAGTGACGCAAGTGACGCAGGTGAAGATGAATGGGAAGACGCGGACTTGGGCGCCGGCCGCGGGCATCATCGCGATGCTCTCGGTGCTCCCGGGTCTGACCGCGGCCTGCGGCGCGTCGCCGGAGAGAGGCGTATCATCCGCTGCACCGGCCCCCGAGTCCGCTGCGTGGCAGACCGGCAGCGACCCGGTGTCCTTGCAGATGCAGGATTTCGGGCGGCGCCTCGCCCAGGCCGGGTGGGCCACTGGGGGGCCGACGGGGCGGGGGTTCCTCACCGCCCGGGGGCAAGAGACCACCGAAATCACCATTCCCCGGGGCCGCTGTGCCACCGTCGTCGCCATTACGTCCCGGGGCATCCGAGACCTCGACGCCACGCTCTTCGCGCCGAGCGGTGACGTGCTCGCGGAGGACGTCGAACCCGACGCTCACCCCACGGTGCAGGTCTGCGCCGCCCCCGACGCCGACCGCCGCTTCTACTACTCGCTGACGGCCTATGAAGGCATCGGCACGTATCTCTACGCGTCCTTTCTCGGGCCCCGGGGCGGCTTCGGGGCAGCGGCGGCGGTCGTCGGCGGGCAGCCCGGCGTGGCCAGCGCCGGCGCCGGCGAGGGCGGGCGCGATGTGCGCATGCACGGATGGATCGAGGGCGTCGCGCGCCGCGGCTTCTCGCCGGAGGGGTCCCCGATCCCCGTGATCCTTTCGAACGACCAGCGCGTTCGGGTCCCCCTCGGGGTCGAACTCGGTCGCTGCTACACCATCATCGCTCTCAGCGGTCCTGGCCTCGCCGACGTCGACCTTCGGATCCTCGACGACGCCGGAGCAGAGGTGGTCATCGATGTGAGCCCGAGCGCCGACGCCTCCGTGCAGCTCTGCAGCGCCCGGACCGCCTCCTTTGCCGCTGAGGTTCACTCCGCGATCGGCCGGGGAGAGGCTCAGGTGGCCATCTTCAGCGCGGCGGAGGCTCGCGTTGGCGGAAGCAGTGGGCTCTGGCTCGGTGAGCGCCAAGAGGGACGGCGCACGGGCCGCGATGTCGAGGACGTTCGCCGGGCTTCGGCTGCCGTCGCGACCGCGGCCGGATGGCGTGAACTCACCCGAGTCGCGGGAGACCTGCGCAGCGGCGGCGCGTCTATGAACCGCTTGACCCTGCCCGCGGGCCGTTGTTCGCTGATCGTCGCCGACGGAGGCCGCGGCATCGGGCGGCTGGTCCTGCGCGTCACCGATCGCGCGGGTCACACCCTCGCCGAACGGGGCGGCGCTCGGTCCTCGGCGAGAGCCCGGCTCTGCCCGGACGCCCCCACCGACGTGTCGGTCTCGCTGATTTCACGACGCGGGGAAGGGCGCTTCACGCTGACGCACTTTGCCAAGGAAGTGCCGGCGGAGCTCGCGGCCGTGGCAGAAAGAGCCCGGGGCACTTTGCTCGACGCCGTCGAAGACGCGTCAACGGATGCCTACCGACTCGTCGAGCGCGTGACCGTCGGTGCCGGCCCGGTGCCGGCCCTCGGCGATGGAACGGCCTGCGTTCGCTGGGTGGCTGTGGCCCACGACGGACAATCCCCCGTCACTCTGACCCTGCGACGGGGAGAAGACCCCATCGACCAAGGGGCAGGTCCTTTGGCGACCGTCGGGAGCTGCGCACCGCGGACCGAACTGCGCTTGCACGCGGCCGGCGGCGGTGAGGCGCCGATTGAAGTCATGCGCTTCGAACGCTGACCGGCGATTTGGCTATTCGGCGTCGAGGAAGGGCGCCGCGTCCTGGCTCTCGCCAGGGTCGTCCAAGTCATCGCCGGCGTCGTCGTCGATGCCGTTCACGACGCCGGTATCGGCGCGCTCGACCATCGCGATGCAGAGGTCACCGAACTCGTAGCCCGCGCCCTTGGCGATCTTCGGAAGCAGGGAGGTCGGCGTGAGCCCGGGGATCGTATTGACCTCGAGCACGTATTCGTTTTCGCCCTCGGTCACGAGGAAGTCGACTCGCGTCGCACCGGTAGCACCGAGGGCCGCGTTGGCACGCTCCGCGATGTTGAGCACGCCCTTGTAGCGGGTCGGGGTGAGGCGCGCGGGGAAGTGGTACTCGCTCTGTCCCGATTGGTACTTCGACTTGTAGTCGTAGAAGGAGCCTTTCGGGACGACCTCGAGGGCACCGAGGGCCTTGCCGTCGATGAGCCCGACGGTGACCTCGCGGCCTCCGACGAAACGCTCGACGAGGACCGACGAATCGAAGCGACTGGCGTCGATGACCCGCGACCGGAGTTCGGCGAAATCGTTGGCGCGGCCCGCGCCGACGCTCGACCCGCCTCGCCGGGGCTTCACGAAGACCGGGAAGCCGAAGGACCCGTGAACCTCTTCGAGGTCGTCGAGCCGTCCCGTGTCGATTGCGTAGTAGGGGGGCGTGGGGACGTTGTAGAGCCGGAAGAGTTCCTTGGACTTGAGCTTGTCCATCGACAGGGCGCTCGCGAGGACCCCGGAGCCGGTGTAGGGGATCCCGAGGATTTCGAGCAGCCCCTGCACACAACCGTCCTCGCCGTAGGTCCCGTGAAGCGCCAGGAAGGCAACGTCGATGGGCGTCTGCCGGAGGACCTGGTCGATGTCTTGGTCTACGTAG
>JAFDCW010000827.1 GCA_019312705.1 Deltaproteobacteria bacterium | reverse complement strand
AGGGTGGCGTTGTGGCAGTAGGTGAGGCGGAAGCCCGCCTCTGGGAGCCGGTGACGCAAGGCGCGAAGCAGGCAGGTCTTGCCGACGCCGGGGTCGCCCACGAGCAGGACCGAGGCGTGCTCCTGTGTGGCCTCGCGCAGGACATCGACGATGTCGGCCTTGGACGAGGGGAGCCAGAGGTCGACGTCGTCGACCTCCTTGGAAAAGGGCGGGACGGTGAGTCGGAAGTGGCCGAGCCACTTGGCCTTGGTCATCGGGACTGCTCCTTTCGGTCTCTGCGCAGGGCCTTGTCGAGCAGGGCCCGATTCGGGTCGAAGTCCACGGCGTCGACGCCGGTGCGGGTGCGAGTCGCTGATGCCCGGTGCCGCCGTCGGATGTGGGAGTTGGCTTTGGGGTCGACGGGCCGGAGGTCGAAGCGGGTCCCGTCGTGCTCGACCCAGGGCGGCTCCGTGGGCCGGAAGAGGCACCGGGCCACGGTGACGTTCCTGCCGGCGAGCCAGCCCTGGTCGATCTCCCAGTCCACACCGCCGACAGGCAGGGTGGTGTCGCGACGGACCCGACGCCGGCCCCGGACGGTCAGGGCGTCGCGAAGCGCCTCTTCGGTCACGACGTCCTCCTCGCGAGCCGGGGCCTCTGCCCACCGAGCCGATGGCGAGCGGCCCATCAGGCCCGCGTGAGCGGCGAGGTGGTAGTGCTGGTCGAGGAAGGCGAGGAGCCGGACCTGCACGTCGTGGAGCGACGCGATGGTGCCGAGGTGGTCGAGGCAGCCCTCGCGCAGGGTCCTCCAGAAGCGTTCCATCTTTCCTCTCGCCTCGGGGTCGTAGGGCTGGGCATGGAGCAGCTTGATGCCGAGCCGGCCGCATGCCGTGGCGAGGGTCTCGCCCGAATACGTCGAGCCATTATCGAGGTAAAGGAGCCGGGGCCTCGGCTGGGCGAGCAGGGCCTTGATGAGCAGGTCGAGCATGTCGACCTCGCGCTCGGTGTGGCACGCCTCGATGGCGATGACGTAGCGGGAAGCGTCGTCGAGCAGGGCATGGATACGCAGCGGCGCCTTACGGCCCTCGATGGTGAGGCTGGGCCCGTAGCAGACGTCGGCGTGCCAGAGCAGCCCCGGGCGGTCCGCCTCCCACCGGAGCCGGGGCCCACGCTCGGGGGCCTGCCTGCGCGAGAGCCGATCGAGGCCGTGCTCGGCGTAGAGCCTGCGCACCGTCGCCGCTGAGACGGCGTCCTCCTGCAGCCGACCGTCGGCGATGAGCGTCCGCAGGATGAGCGGCACGCCGGCTCTGGGGTACTCCCGACGGATGTCGAGGAGCAGCTCGCGCATGGAGGCCGCGAGCGCCCGAGCTCGACCTCGGTCACTCCGGCCCTTGGGGTGCAGGGCCCTCAGGCCCCCCGCCCTGTAGGCGTAGTACCAGCGCTGGAGCGTGGGCACGGAGTAGGTCCGGGTCCTCGGCGAGCCTGGCGGCCGGAAGCGCTTGTGGCTCAGCGCCTCGAGCTCCTGCTGAAGCTCACCGCGCTCGAGCTTCGCCTCGGTCAGGGCGCCGATGAGCTGCGAGCGGAAGAGGGCGACCGCCTCCCGGCGGTCCCTGGGTTCGAGTCGTTCCATCGTGGGCCTCCTTTCCGACAACGAGTCGTGCCAGAGACCCCACGTGGCGGGGACCGAGCCTGTCAGGTGGGACGCGAATGCTCTTCGTTGCACCTCGCGATGGACATCACAGACCCCGCGCCGCCGCGACGAAGACTGCAGCCGCGGGGTCGGCGCTTCGCAGCTCTACCGGGCCGCTGGCCGCGAGCACGGAGGCGACCCGCCTCGCCACGGCGCGCACAGTCCAGCCCTCTCGTAATGCCGCCACCCCGGGCCACAGCCTGCCGGACCGGATCGCTCGGACCCAGCGGCGCAGCGTGCACCAGCCCTTGGCCGCAGTTGGCCCCACGATCTTCCAAGGGCTCGACCGTTCCCGCACCGCAGCCTCGCTCAGCTCGCCGATCCCGAAGAGCGCCAGGGCCAGCGCGATGGCACCGGCCGAGTACAGGCGCCCGCGCACCACGCCTCGGGGCACCACCGTCGCCACGCAGCCGCACACCAGACACAGGAAGCGCCGGAGCAGCAGCACCACGATCACCGGCTGGCCGCCGGGCTCGAGGACACCTCGGAGTTGTCGCTCGCGGAGCCCGTGCCCGTGCATCTGGAGACCGCCTCCCTCGGGTCGGCTCGCGGCCCCACACCGAGGGCAGCGACCCGGACGGACCACCTCCACCGGCGGGGGACTCTTCATCCAGGACTTGACGCTGATTGCGATCTGTACGAACCCGGTGATGCTCCGGTCCTTCATGCGAGTCCGGAGCACGACGGGGAGGGTGTTGGCGCACCCTCCTCGTCACCTTCTGCAGGCTGGCGCCGCGCCGGTGCTCCGCTCCTTCGAAGGCCGGGCCTACCGCACCGAGCTCCTCTTGGGCCAGATCCTCGTCTGTGAGGGCAACGGACGCAGCCGGACGGCCGCCTCCATCAGACTGCTGGAGCGAAAAGCGCCCCCTGGGCCTCAGATGCGCTGCGCGTTAACACCCGAGGCGCAGTTTCCAAATCAGATGGTGTCAGCTACCATCGTTCGTGATGGGTCGCACGATTCTGGTCGGAGGCGTGCTCTTCCTCCTTACCTCCTGCGGCGCCCGACATTCGACGCCGGATGCCGACACGGGCGCGGA
>JAFDCW010000826.1 GCA_019312705.1 Deltaproteobacteria bacterium | reverse complement strand
CCTTGGTTCAGGCTCTGCTCGCCGAAGGCCGCACGGTCTTGGCGGTCGCCGTCGAAGAGCAGTGGCCGTTCGAGCCCCACGATCGACTCCACTACCACCACGTCGACCTCACCCGGGACCGGTGCATCCGCGAGCTGCTCTTTGGCCCGGCCAAGGAGCTCGGGCTGACGGCGATCGTGCACTCGGCCCACCACCGGCGCACCTCCGACCGCGGGCGTAAGATCCGCGCCCTCAACGTCGAAAGCACCCGGTGCTTGGTTCAACTCGCCGAGCGCCATCCAACCATCGAGCGGTTCGTCTATCGCAGCTACGCCGACGTCTACCGCATCTCTCCGGAGCTGCCCCAGCTCATCGGCGAAGACCACCCCCTCGAGCTCGGGTCGTGGCTGCCCCAGGTCATTCGTGACCGCGTCGAAGCGGACCTCACGGTCTGCACGCAGATGGGCATGGGTTCGCTCTCCATCGCCGTCTTGCGCTGCGCCGAGGTCTGCGCCTCGAACAGTGGAAGCCAGCTGTACGACTTTCTCCAGTCGCGGCTTTGCCTCCGGCCCCTGGGTTACGACCCGATGCTCGACGTGCTCAGCATCGAAGACCTCGTGCGCGCGCTCCTCCTCGCCCTCTCGAGCGAGGCCCAGGGCATCTTCAACATCGGCGGTCGCGACGTCCTACCGCTATCGGCAGCTATCGGCGCGGCCGGCAAGCGCGAGATCGCCGTCCCGGGCCCCGCCCTCGGGCCGCTCTATCGGCTCCGGTCCCTGACCCAGGGCGCCGAGTTCAATTACGGGTCCAATCGCTTTCGTTTTCACTTCAGCGGCGTGCTCGATGGCCGTCGGGCGCGGGAGGTATTGGGTTACGTGCCCGAACACCCCATCGACTGGCCAGTGCCCACCTACGTGCGCGATTGAGGCGGGGAGTTGGGGCTGGTTGGGGCCCACACGAAATGGGCGATCCGTAAACTGGCGATGAGAACTGAACCGGCGCATGGTCAGTCATGCGCTTCGTCTGGCTAGTGGTTCTCGTGGCCTGTGCATCAGGGAGTGATGCCCAGAACGAGACCATTGAAACGTCGCCGACGGCGGCCGCACCGGTAGCACGGGAACAAGCTCGCGAAAGCCCACCGAGCGACGAAACGACCACGGTGTCGGCCATGGGCGCCGCCGACGGCGAGGTCACCGTCGATGTGAACGGTGGTTGGGGAGAGGTCTGGCTCGACGGAGAACGAGTCACCGACGAAACGCCGCTCAATGCATGGGCAGCGAGCCGCGGCACGCATCGAGTGCGCGTGGTCAATCCTGAATCGGGTGCGGTGTTGGTGGACACTCAGGTGGAGGTTCGGTCAGAAGTGATGACCATCCTGCATGTGAATGCCGCCGCGCGGAGCCACCGGGTCGAGTACCTCGAGCAGTAGCTGGAATGGCCGCACCAGGTGGCGAGCAGCCCATCGACTGGCCGGTGCCCACCTACGTGCGCGATTGAGTCCGGCATTGAGGCTGGGCGTTGAAAAGCGCGGCCGAGGCGAGTAGGCGTAGCTCATGCCCCGCCGCGTTCATCTCCTCGCCCAGGTCGTCATCTCGATCTTCGCCGCGACCGTCCTCGCCCTCGTCCTTCTGGCCTGCGGCGGAACCCGGGCCTCCACCGAACAAACGGAACCGTCCATGACTCCCCCCGTCGCGAAGCGCTTGCCCCATGCCCTCGAAGACCACGATCAGACGCGCCAAGACCCCTACTATTGGATGCGCAGCGACGACCGGTCGGACGAAGAGGTGCTCTCCCACCTCGCCGCCGAGAACGCCTACGCCGAGCAAGAGCTCGCGCCGTTGGCCGGCTTTCGTGAGTCGCTCTTCGAAGAGATCGTCGCGCGCATCCCGAAGGACGACGAGTCGGTTCCCTATCGCCTCGACGGCTACTGGTATTACCGCCGCGTCGAGGAGGGCAAGGAGTACCCGATCTACTGCCGCCGCGCGGGCACCATGCAAGCGGATGAGCAGGTCATCCTCGACGCCAACGCCGAGGCCGAGGGCCACGACTACTACTCCGCCAAGGGGCTGACGACGTCGGTGAACGGAGAGGTCCTGGCTTACGGCGAAGACCTGGTGAGCCGGCGTATCTACACGCTCAAGTTCAAGAACCTCACGACTGGAGAGATGCTGCCCGACGAGATCCCCGGCACCAGCGGCGGCGCCGTCTGGGCCCTCGACAACCAGACCGTCTTCTACGTGAAGAAAGAAGAGGGCACGCTGCGCGAGTACCAGGTGTGGCGCCATACCCTCGGCACCGACGCTGCCGCCGACGTCCTGGTCTACGAAGAAGAGGACGCGGAGTTCTACCTAGGCATCAGCCGGAGCCGGTCCCGGGACTACGTGCTCATCGGCAGCTACCAGACCCTCTCCCACGAGTACCGCTACGTCGACGCCCGCGAGCCCACCTCGGACCCGGTGGTCTTCCTTCCCCGGGAGAGCGCCCACGAGTACGACATCGACCACTACGACGGCCGCTTCTACGTGCGGACCAACTGGGAGGCCCGGGACTTTCGCTTGATGTCAACCGCGTCCGCGGTTGATGCGGGTGGTGCGGCCACCGCCGACAAGGCCACCTCGTGGGCTGCGGTGCGGTCGGCCCAGGGGATGATGTTGAGGCGGGCGATGCCCTCGCGGCGCGCGGAGACGACGAGGTGAGTCTGGAAGAGCTCGAAGCCGATCAAGAATAT
>JAFDCW010000825.1 GCA_019312705.1 Deltaproteobacteria bacterium | reverse complement strand
CCTCTCTGGCATCCCGTCAGGCCTTCACCCGCTCGTTCTTGGGGTCGTAGAGCGGCGCCAGTGACGCCACCGCGGGGAATCGGCGGTTGGCGATGTCGACCTCCCAGGTGCCGGCGTCGAGCCACTCCTGGTCGATCGGCACCTCGGCCTCGATCATGGCGAGGCCCACGGCGCCCCCGAGGGTGTGCCCGTAGGAAGCCGCCCGGATGTAGGCGATGGGCGTGCCGTCTCGGAGCACGATCTCCGCATGGTGCATCAGGGGCTCTGGGTCTTTCACCAGGATCTGGACCAGGCGCTTCTTCAACGGCCCCGCCTCTTTCTGGGCGACGACGGCGTCGCGGCCCAAGAACCCGCCCGGCTTCTTCAAGCGCACAGCGAACCTGAGGCCCGCCTCGAGCACCGTGTCCGTATTGTCGATGTCGTGGCCGTAGTCCCGGTAGGCCTTCTCCATGCGCAGGCTCCCGAGGGCTTTGAGCCCGGCGTGGCGTAGCCCGAATGGCTCGCCGGCTTCGATCAAGCGGTCGTAGACGTGCACCGCCTGCTCCGTCGGTACGTAGAGTTCGTAGCCAAGCTCGCCGAGGTAGGTGATGCGCACGCAGGTCGCCCGCGCAAACCCGATGTCGAGCTCCTGAACCCTGCGGAACGGGAAGGCCTCGTTTGAAAGATCGGCGCTGGTAATGCCTTGCAAGAGCTCCCGGGACTTCGGGCCCTGCACGTTGATCTGGGCGTAGCCCGAGGTCACGTCGGTCACGAAGACGTGGTCGTCGTCGGTGAGGTGGCGCGTCATCCACGTCTCGACGTGGCGGTGGGCCGTATCCGACGCGACCACGAAGAAGCGTCCCTCGGCCAGCTTGGCGACGGTCAGGTCCGCTTCGAGCTTGCCGTGTTCGTTCAGCCACTGCGTATAGGTGATGCGCCCCGCCGCGCCGTCGACCGCGTTGCCGCTCAGGTGGTCGAGGAAGCGCCCGGCGTCCCGGCCCTGGACGAGGAACTTCGCCATGAAGCTCATGTCCATCAGGATGACGCCCTCCCGCGCTGCCCGGTGTTCGGCTTCCCAGTAGGGGAACCAGTCCTGGCGCCCCCAGCCGAGGGGGCCGGGGTTCGGCGTTACGCCCGGCCCGGCGTACCAGTCGGCGCCCTCCCAGCCGCTTACGTCCCGGAAGTACGCGCCTTCGGCGGCGAGGCGGTCGTGCAGCGCGCTCTTCTTCACGCCCCGGGCGGTTTCCATCGAGCGTGTCGGGTAGTGACACTGGTAGACCATGCCGAGGGATTCGACGGTGCGTGTCCGGCGGTACTCGGGGTTCACCTGATAGGAGTGCAGACGGTCGATGTTCATGCCGGTGATGTCGGCGTCGGGGCGCCCGGTCAAGACCCACTGGGCCATGACCCGGCCGAGGCCGCCGCCGGTGAGGATGCCGATGGAGTTGAGCCCCGCTGCGACGAAGTAGTTGCGGACCTCGGGGGCTTCGCCGACGACTGGGGCGAGGTCGGGGGTGAAGCTCTCGGGGCCGCAGAAGAAGAGCTTCACGCCCGAGTCCTCGGACACCGGCACCCGGGACATGGCCTTCTCGACGTAGGGCCCCATGCGATCCCAGTCCGGGGGCAGGGTGCCGAAGGAGAAGTCCTGGGGGATGCCGCCCACCTTCCACGGGGCGCAGACGGGCTCGAAGAGACCGATCATCAGCCCGCCGCCCTCTTCGCGGTAGTAGCCGTGGCAGCCGGGGTCCTCGAGGATGGGCCAGTCGCGCTGGATGCCGGGGATCTTTTCGGTAATCAGATAGTCGTGCTCGGCGGCCTGGAGCGGGATGCTCACGCCGACGTTCTCGCCTAGTTCCCGGGCCCACATGCCGGTGCAGTTCACGACGTACTCGGCCTCGATGTCACCGAAGGCGGTGGAGACCCCGGTGACTGCGCCGCGTTTCGTCTTCACACAGGTGACCGGCACTCCCTCGATGATGCGCGCGCCTTTCATGCGGGCGCCCTTGGCGAGGGCCATCGTCGCGTCGACGGGGTTCACCCGACCGTCCTCTTTCACGTAAAAACCTGCGAGCAGGTCGTCGGTGCGCGCCATCGGGAAGAGTTCGCCAACCTCCTTCGGAGAGATCTCGTGCACATCCACACCCATGAGGCGGTTGAAGGCCGAGACCCGGCGATACTCTTCGAGGCGGTCCGGGTCGCCGGCGACCTCGATGAACCCGACCGGCTCGAAGCCCGTCGACTGCCCGGTCTCGGCTTCGAGGCGGCTGTAGAGGTCGCGCGTATACTTGCGCATCTCCGTTGATGTCTCGGAGGTCGAGCCGAAGGTCACCATCAGCCCGGCGGCGTGCCAGGTCGTCCCCGAGGTGATCCGGTCCCGCTCCAGGAGGACGACATCGGTCTCGCCGAGTTCGGCGAGGTGGTAGGCGACGGAGCAGCCGATAATGCCGCCGCCGATGACGACGACTCGGGCGCGATCCGGAAGTTCGGGCGGATTCATGGGCGAGAGGGTATCCCGTTTTGGTCGCCGTGCCGCGCCTCCCGCGCCCTTCAGGTCACGCTTCCGGGCCGATACCAATCGAAGTCGTTGGCCCCCCGGAGCGGTGATTCCGAAGGCCGCGGACAGCCGCCAGTCCGATTCGAAGTCGCGGTCTGACTTCGTTGCGCTATCATAATGGCGCTACCGGCGGCGACCCGTTACTTCCAGGCGTACCAAGACGAATCCGCGATCG
>JAFDCW010000142.1 GCA_019312705.1 Deltaproteobacteria bacterium | reverse complement strand
ACTGGATCATCGAGTCGAACCCGGAGTCGACCCCAGCATCACCCGGATTGGCCGCGTCTACAGAAACGTCGGGGAGGTCGAGGCCGGTCTTGGCTCCGCAGCCAATGGCCAGGAGCGCGAACAGGATTGCAGGGAGAGTTCGAATCGCGACCATCTTGGAATGCCACCCCGGGCAGGAGGTGGCTCAGGTCACAAGTGTAGTGCGCGCCTCGCGAGGCGTCGAGGACGTGACATGGCCGGCCCCCACGTTCAGCGATTGCGTCGGCGCGCGCGACCCCGAGCGGCCCGGGCCCGGGCCTTATCCCTCGAAAAGAGGCCAACATAGTCGATCTCGGGATGGGTCACGGCCTCGACCTCGGCGAGCTCCGGGAGGCGCCGTTCTACATCCCGGGCAAAACCTTCGAGGGCCGGGGCCGCTCCGGCGTACCGGGCTCGGTCCCCTCCTTCGAACGCTTCGATGATGCTACGAGCCGCGCCTTGGCCCACGTGGCCCCGGCGCACGACGTCCATGAAGCTCGCGATCAAAGCGTCAGGGCTAAAGGCGTGCTGGATGACGATCTCGGCCCCAACCCGGAGGGCCGCGTCTCCGTCGAGGGCCCCCTCTTCGACCAACACGCAGGCGGGCTGGAAGTAGTTGTAGATGGGACAGACCCGGCTCCCGAACTCGTTGAAGACGGCTACCGGCGACACGCGGTCGAGGTGGATGAAGATTTGTCGGGTCCCGTCGTAGGTCCGGATGTCCTGGGCCATGCGGACCAGCTCGGGGATGTCGTCCTCGTGAACCTTCGCGCGCTCGAGGACCGCGACCAGGGTTTCCTTCGCGACCCGCCCGGCACAGATGTCCGAGTAGAGAGAATAGATGAACGCGTCGGCTTCGGCGTCGTCACCGAAGAGCACCTCATCGAGATCTTCTTCGAGGGCGACCCGGGCGCCGAGCAATGCCGCGAGCTTGTAGCCAACCTGGTCCTTGAGGAAACGAAAGCGACCGCGCAGAAGCTTCTTGAGGCTCGGCTTCAGGGTGAAGCTGTCCCACTGAATGCCGTCGAGGCGCAACTTGGCCTCGAGGACTTTGCGCATCTGCTCGGGACTTCCCGACAGGATGAAGACGCCCGCCGGATCGGTGGCCCGGAGTTCCCGGAGCAAGGCCGCGGCGCCAGGCACGGTGCGCTTCTGGTCGGGCTTCTCGAAGGCGGTCTTCAACAAGTCTCGAACCGTGTCGAACTCGGTGCGCAGGTAGGTCTTGTCGAGGTCCCACCGGTAGACGAGGCGCGTCCGATCCAGCGGAGCGATGGGCACTCGGGTGACGGGCTGCGGGTCCACGGAGGGGGAACATACCGGATCGCGCCCGCTGGGGAACCCCTCCGAGCGCGTCGGCGAGGCAAAACGAGCGTCCCGTCGATTCATTCGACGGAATGAGCCCGCACCTCAGGCGGGAACGTGATCGGGGTGCGTTGCCGGCCGATGATTCGCCCCCGGAGGACCCGTACCGGGACGGGGTCAACGAGCTCGAAACCGTAGCCCCGGGAGGTCATCTCGACCGTCGCCGTGTGCTCGCCCACCTGCAGGTCCCGGCTGTAGCGGACGGGAATGACGCCGACGCGTACGTGCTCCCGGTGGGCGAGGACAAACGAAGCGAGGCGCAGCGCGCGGCCATTGTGCAGCCGGTGGCAGCCGTGGCTGGTCCCGCGGAGGATGCTGCGGTACGCGACCGAGCCGTGGGTCCGGATGCCTTCATCCCCGGTCAGCGAGGCATCGCCGCCATCCGGGCCCAGACGTCGTTCGTGCACGAGCATCGCCAGACCGAAGGCCGAGCGGTAGCCGGGGCCCAGGACGTCGTGACGGGGCACGATGCCGCGGCGGGTCCGACGAACGAGGTCGGCGTCGGGGGTCGCCGGAGGCGGAATCCACGAAGGGCTGGCGACGATCTGTCGCCAGATCCGCGGCCCCACCGGGGACTCCTTGTACCGAAGCTCGCTAGCGCCGGCATCGACCTGCTCGTCGTTCCAGCCGCCGATCGTCGTGGGCCATCGGACCAGCGCTTTCCAGTCGCCTGCATCGCGCGCAAAGAGAGTGAGCACCGCCCGGCGGGCGACGTGCATCGGGCGCCGTCGGCCGTCCTCGGCAATCGGCGATTCATAACGAACGTCCCCGCGATCGATCTCCGCGCGAAGCTCCATGCGTCCCGCGTGATAGCGCGGCATGGTGGGCAGCCGAATCGCGACGCGGCGCACACGGGCCCGCGCCAGCGACGCGAGAGCAGAGAGGGCCCCGGCGGGGTCCACCAGACCGAGAGCCCGAGCGGCGGCCTCGGTTGCGGGGGAGAGCAGGTCCCCGGCAGGATTTGGCGCGGGAGATTGGCCCGCACCGGCGCGGAGCGGGGCAGCGTCGATGGTGCGGCCCAGGACGGTCCCCCAGGTGTGCCCGGCGGACCCATCCTCGATGAGGCCGGTCGCCGAAGCGACGCGCTCCCGAAGGGTGCGGAGGAGCGCGTGAAAATCGGCCTCGCGGCTGCCCAGAGCAATGGCCCCACGGGTGCCGGAGGTGAGAAGGGGCCCAGAGAACACCGCGTGGCGGCGGTGATAGAGCTCGGTGGCCGCAGCGGTCGCCGGGTCGAAGACGCCCTCCCCGTAGCGACCCGTGAGCAGACCGTCGCAGCGCAGATGCGCCTGCAGCGCGCGAATGGCCTCGACGTGCTCGGACACCCCCGCTCTGCGCAGGAGCAGTCGGTCGAAGCGTGCATCGCCCGCCAGCTCGTCGATCGAAGCGAGGCCCCGGCGCTCGGCGGCTCTCGAAAGCCGACGGTTCAGCATGGCGAGCTCTCGCACGCGACGTTGCTGCCGCTCGAGGTCTTCCCCCCGGGGGCGGACCAGGCGGTCGAGATCGAGCAGCGCGGCGTCGTCGATCTGTCCGTGACACTCGTGGCGCGCGTCATCGGCGAGGCGCTCCCTCAGCACGCGCAGCGTGGGCGGCACGCCGAAGAGCTCGAGATAGCGCTCCGGCAGGTACTCGGCCGGGACATCTGCAAGGCGTTCGTCGGCGAGGGCCACGAAGATGGGGCGGTAGGGCTGGGCGCCCGCCGGCTCCGTCTCGTCGGTCTGGTCACGGGCGGGCGCGTCGGACAATACGCGAGGGGTCCAATCGTCCGAGAGGTTCACGATGGTCAAACCCCGCGTTCGCACGTCGCGGGCGCATACGCGGCCGGCCCGCCGGCCCGCTTCGTAGACCGGCAACGTCACCTCACACGCAGCCGTCGTGGTGGCCGTGTGCACGGCGACGGCGGCCAAAAGCGAAACGACGATACTCGCTGCAGTTCTCGGGGTCATCGGGCGGGTCGCATCATACTCCACGGAGCAACCCCGGGGCGTATCAGGCTCCTTTGGCGAGGTTCACGTTCGGAAGACGGTCACAGGTGGGTTATCGTCGCTCGGCGATGGAATCTCTTGTCCCGAACGAGCGCGTGGATGTGCTGATCTTCGCGGCCCACGGCCCCGACCTCCGGGGCCTCCGGCCTCACCTCGGGGACCGTATGAGCGGCAACCTCCGCGGTCTGCACGTGGCGGCGAAGACCGTTGGCGTAGGCATGGCCGTCGCCGGGGGATCCGCCGCCAAACGCGTATTTCAGCTCCTGCCCCGCGCGGTCGTTCACCTCGGCACCTGCGGCATCTACCCCGGACTGCCCCAATACCGTCCCCACGACGTGCTCGTGGCCAGCAAGCTTCGGCTCGTCGACAGCGGCGTCGCCTCCGGCAAAGCGGCCTACCCGGACCCGATGCAGACCAGCCTCACCTGCCACTCGATGCTCGCCGCGGGCCTCGCCGGGACCGGCCAGCGCACGCACGCCGTCGGCGTCGGCTCCCCCTTGGCGGCGACCATCGACAACGACTTCGCCAACGAGATCCCGACTGCCCTCGGCTGCCACGCCGAGAACCTCGAAGCGTTCGCCATTGGCCATGCCTGCCAGCTGGCTCAGATTCCGTTCACCAGCGTGCTCGGGGCGACCCACATGGTCGGGTCCGGAGCCCACGACGACTGGTTGCAATACGAGCGCGAGGCCACCATCGCCGCCGCCGAGGTCATCGCCACCTGGATCGTCAGCGGCGCCCAGGGACTGCCCCACGGATGAAGGGGCCGCTCGTTCTGACCCTTGCGTTGGCGGTCGCATTGGCGCCCTCCGCCTCCGGTTGCGATGACAGCCCCGGCGACTCCCCCGGGACGACGTCAGGCGGTGCCGCCGCCGGCCCGGGAACCTCGCCCATCCCCCTCCCCCGGCTCTTCCCCCTCGCCCCCGGCGACCGCTGGCGCCTCGCGGCGACGCCGGGGGACGCTGTGCGCATCGAAGGGGTAACCGCCATCGACGGTACAGGCGTCATCGCCGTTCACGGAACAGCCCACCAAACCGCCGAACGCTACCGCGTGAGCGACGACGAAGTCACCCTCGTCACCCCGATGGGCGAGGCGCTGTCCCCCATCTTGCGCGCGCCTCTGCACGCCGGGGCCGAGTGGACCTACGAACATCGCGAGCGCGACGTCGCCGTACCCTGTGACGTGACCGTCGTCGACGTGGACCTCCGGGAGACCGTCGCCGGTGCCGAGGTGCCGGGATGCGTATCCCTCCGCCGACGGTGCCGCTATCCCGCGGGGGCCCCCTTCACCAACAGCACCACCCACTCGAGCGACGAGGTCTACTGCCCGGGGATCGGCCTCGCGCGCGTGCGCAACGTCTTTCGCCCGGCCCCGACGAAGTCGGCCCTGTCGGCCGACCGTGAAGAGCGCGTCGTGGGATTTCGCGTCGCCGGGAGCCCGGTCGGTGGACCCTCGGACGGGTGCGCGCGATTCATTCTTCTACCCACCGATCTCGTGACCGTCTGCGGGACGGACGTACGACCCGGGAGGTCCCGAGAAGGCGACAGGGCGACGCCAGTCGACCAGAGCCGGGATTGGGACCGGTCCCGAGAAGGCGACAGGGCGACGTCAGTCGACCAGAGCCGGGATTGGGACCGGGCAGAGGCCACCGGCGAGGACATCGCGGACGGCGCCTGCCGCTACAGCCACCAACACGGGACGGAAACGCTCACGACCGTAATCGGCGCCCCCGAAGGCTCAGCCCCGGAGGACGCCCTGGTGAAGGTGACCGGAGGCGGGCGCAGCGCCTGGGTCAGCGGTCGTGCAGCAGCGTGCCCCGAGGCCTCGCGTCTCGCACCGCTGCTGACGTCACTGCTCTGATGATTTGGACGCGATGATCTCTTGGATCGACTCGAGAAGAGCGCCGAGGCCGGCGGTCTTGGCAACGGCCGTCGAGCCGGGGATGCGGTCGGTCAGGAGCCGGAGGGGCTCGTCGTCGATCGCCGAGTAGAAGAGAATCTGTGGGCGTTCGATGGGCCACTCCCCACGAATGAACTTCGCGACCGCTTCTCCATCGAGGGCGGGCATCATCACGTCGAGGACGACGACGTCCGGCTCTTCCTGGCGGAGCAGCCGGGTCACGTCGAAGGGCGAGCTGGTCACCACCACGGAGTAGCCCTTCGCTTCGAGGTAGCGGCTCACCATGCGGAGGTTGTCGGGATCGTCGTCGACGACCAAGACCTTGGGTGCAGCATCGGTCACGTGCGGTACAAGCGTAGTCCCTGAACGGCGAAATCCCAAAAAGCACGCTCGCCGGAACCGCCCAAACCGACTATATCATGGGGTAAATTCGGATATATGCTGCTTCAGTTTCTGCCGATGCAGTGCGGAGTCACACCATGCGCATCCTCCTCGCCGACAAGCTCGCGTCCTTCGTTCCCGGCCGAATGCAGGACCTCGGCGGCGATGTCGACGCTGCCCCGGAGCTTACCGGCCCGGCCCTGACCGCTCACATCCGGGAGACCCGACCGGAAGTCCTCGTCGTTCGCAGCACCAAGGTGACCGCCGCCGACATCGAAGCCGGCCCCGAGCTCGCCCTGGTGATCCGCGCCGGCGCCGGGGTAAATACCATCGACCTCGCCGCCGCGAGCGCCCGAGGCGTGTACGTGGCGAATTGCCCCGGCAAGAACGCCGCCGCGGTCGCCGAGCTCACGATCGGGCATCTGATCAACCTCGACCGACGCATCGCTGACAACGTGCAGTCTCTCCGCGAAGGGCGCTGGGAGAAGAAGCGCTTCGGGGCCGCCAAGGGGCTCCGGGGACGCACCCTCGCGGTTCTCGGGTGCGGCACGATCGGTCAGGAGGTGATCGGTAGGGCCCAGGCCCTCGGCATGCAGGTCGTCGGCTGGTCCCGGAGCCTCACCCCCGAGGGCGCCCGGGACCTCGGCGTAGTCCGCGCCGACACGCCCGAGAAGGCCGCGTCCCTCGCCGACGCCGTGACCGTGCACCTCTCCCTCACACCGGAGACCCGGGGCCGCATTGGCGCAAGCATCTTCGACGCTATGCGGCGAGGCGCGTTCTTCGTGAATACCAGCCGCGGCGAGGTCATCGACCAGGGCGCCCTCCTCCAGGCGATCCGCGATAAGGACCTGCGTGCGGGCCTCGACGTCTTCGCGGATGAGCCCTCGGGCGGGGCAGCGGACTTCAGCACGGAAATCGCCGCCGAGGCGAATGTCTATGGCACGCACCACATCGGCGCGAGCACGGTGGAGGCGTCGGAAGCTGTCGCCGAAGAGGTCGTGCGAATTACCTCGGCCTACGCCGAAGGCCTGCCGGTCCCCAACTGCGTCAACCTCGCCAGCGAGAGCCACGGGACCCACGTCGTCGTCGTGCGCCACGCCGACCGCGTCGGCGTCCTGGCTCACGTGCTCAACGTGATCCGCCGAGCGGGAATGAACGTTCAAGAGATGCAGAACATCGTCTTCTCCGGGGGGCATGCCGCCTGCGCCCGCATCGCGGTCATCGGCGACCCCGACCAGGCCACGGTCAGAGAGATCGCCGCGGGCGAAGATGTCTACGCCGTGACCGTGTCCACGCAGACGGATGCATCGTGAGTGCGCTACCCCGGGGCTTCCGCGAAGCCCTCGGAGAGGGCCTCAGCGCCGACACTTTCAGTGACGACCCGGAGGACCTCGAGACCTACGGCACCGACTGGACCCGCGTATTTCCGCCGGCCCCGAGCCTGCTCGCGCGTCCCCGAAGTACCGCAGAGGTGGCCACGATCATCGGCCGATGCCACGAGGCCGGCGTGGCGGTCGTGCCCTCCGGGGGCCGAACCGGCCTCGCCGGGGGCGCCGTCGCCGCAAAGGGCGAAGTCGTGCTCTCCCTCGAACGTATGCGCGACCTCGGGCAGGTCGACTCCCTCGGCGGCACGATGCGCGTCGGCGCCGGCGCCATCACGGAGGTCGTGCACCGCCACGCCGAGGAGCACGGTCTCACCTGGCCCATCGACTTCGCGTCGAAGGGGTCGAGCACCATCGGTGGCAACATCGCCACCAACGCCGGCGGGGTGAAGGTCATTCGCTACGGCCTCACCCGCAACTGGGTCCTCGGCCTCACCGTCGTCACCGGGACCGGCGAAGTCCTCGAGCTCGGCGGCGCCCTCGAAAAAGACAACACCGGGGTCGACCTCCGCCAGCTCTTCATCGGCAGCGAGGGCATGCTCGGGGTCATCACCGAAGCAACGCTCAAGCTCACCCCTGTTCCCCGGGGTCTCGACGTACTGCTCTTCGCCGTCCCGGACCTACCGGCGGTCCTCCGGCTCTTCCGCGCCGCGCGCCTGGCCCCCTTCACGCTATCCGCCTACGAGTTCTTCACGGACCACTGCCTCGACCGCCTCACTCGCCACCGCCGCGTCACCATCCCCTTCAGCACCCCGGCGAGCCACTACGTATTGGTGGAGGTCGAAGCGACGGATCGCGCTCACCTCGACGAGTGGCTCGAGACCCTCGTCGAAGGTGACCTCATCGAAGACGGCACCCTCGCCCAGACCCGCGACCAGGCCCGCGCCCTCTGGGACCTCCGGGAGGGCATCAGCGAAAGCCTGTCGGCAACCGGCCTGCCCCACAAGAACGACATCGCCCTGCCCATCGCCCGCCTCGAAGCCTTCGTCCGAGACTTCGAAGACCTGATGGCCGAGCGGTATCCGACCTGGGAGATATGCCTCTTCGGCCACATCGGCGACGGAAACCTGCACGTCAACGTCATGAAGCCCGACGACATGGACACTGACGCCTTCTTCGCCGAGACCCACGACGCCGACGCCCACCTCTTCGCCCTCGTCCAGCGCCACCAGGGCTCGGTGAGCGCCGAGCACGGCATCGGGCTCCTGAAGCGCGACTGGCTCGGGCATACCCGGAGCCCCGGGGAGATCACCCTGATGCGTGCCCTCAAG
>JAFDCW010000824.1 GCA_019312705.1 Deltaproteobacteria bacterium | reverse complement strand
GGTGGCGGGGGGCAAGGCGGTAGTCGAGGCTGGCGGCGGCGACCCCATGGCTCGCGAAGAGGCGCCGAACCCGGGCGAAGTCGCCCTTGTCCCCGCCGCGCCAGCCGCCTCCGTGAATCAAGACCGCGACCGGATGGGGCCCGGGCCCGTCGGGCACCGAGAGGTCGAGCTCGAGCGTACGGCCCGGAGCCCGGACATAGGCCTGGTCCAGGAGTTCGTGGGTTGGGCGGCTCCGGTCGATGCCCCGGGGCAAGGCGCACTCTTCGACTCGGCCGGGAGGGGCCCGGCGAGGGGCCTCTCGCGGCGCCGGTCCCAAGAAGGCGAGAGGGCGACGTGAGTCGACGGGAGCCGGGATTGGGACCGGAGGCTCGCTGGGGACGACGGGAGCATCGGCACCCGGCGGGGCCAAAACCGGAGCCTCGGCGGCGGCCGGTGATTCTCGCGGCGCCGGGGCCGGGGCCTCGGCTTCGGGAACCGTGCCGGCGTCACAGGCGCCAGTGAAAGCTAGGGCGAAGAGGACTACCCGGAGAACTACCGAAAGCACCGAAACACGGTAGCAGCGCTCGGCCCCGGAGCCCCACAAATGGCCCCAACTTCGCCTCGACCGCCTCCGGGTCAGGCGCCATAGTCCCGCCGCCGTGAGCCAAGAAGAACAGGAACAACAGGAACAAAAGTCCGAGACGGGCCCCCGGGGCGGACGCTGCGCCATCGTCGGGCGCCCCAACGTGGGCAAGTCCACCCTGCTCAACGCGCTCCTCGGGCAGAAGCTCGCCATCGCGACGCCGAAGCCCGGTACGACCCGGAGCAACGTGCTCGGCGTCGCCCACCGGGACGATCCGCCGACCCAGGTGGGCTTCATCGATACCCCGGGCATGGGCAAGGCCAAGACCGCACTGCATCGGGCCCTCGGCGATACGGCCCGGGCGGGCCTCATCGACGCCGACGTCATCTTACTGATGACCGACAAGGTCGAAGACCGAAACGCCAAGCGGCACCCCGGTGACCAGACGGTCCTCGACGCGTGCCGGATGATCGGCGCTCCGATCATCGTGGTCATCAACAAGGTCGACCAGGTCACCCCCCGGGAGCGGCTGCTTCCCATCCTCGAAAAGTGGGTCGGCGAAGAAGGCGTCGTCGCCGTCGTACCGACCTCGGCGACCCGGGGCACCAACCTCGACGGGCTCTTCAGGGAGATCCGCGAGCACCTCCCCGAGGGCTTGCTGTACGAGGACGGCGAGACCCTCACCGACCGACCGACGCGCTTCTTCGCCGCGGAGCTCATCCGCGAAGCGGTGATGAACCACACCCGGGCCGAGGTGCCCTACGGGGCCGCAGTTCAGCTCGACGAGTACTCCGACGAGCCGAAGATCACCCGCATCATGGCGACGGTGATCGTCGAGAAGGACTCCCACAAGGGCATCGTCATCGGCAAGAAGGGCGCGTTGCTCAAGACCATCGCCTCGGAAGCCCGAGAGCAGATCGAGGCCTTCATCCAGCGCAAGGTCTTCCTCGAGGTGTGGGTGAAGGTTGTCCCGGGGTGGACCAACGATCCCCGCCGGGTCCGGGAGCTGGTGAGCGGGGACGACCCGTGAGCGAGTCCCGGTCCAGACGTGGATCGTCGCGCCAGCGGCCCCGCGACGCGATGCCCAGCGGCGCCGGCGGCAATCGCCCGGTGGTGGCGATCGTCGGCCGACCGAACGTCGGCAAGAGCACGCTCTTCAACCGCCTCGCCGGCGGACAGATCGCCATCGTCGAAAACGTCGCCGGGGTGACCCGAGACCGCCACTACGCCGACGCCGTCGCCCGGGGTCGGGAGTACGTGCTGATCGACACCGGGGGTTTCGACCCCGAATCCGAAGACCCGATGGCCGAATCGATCGCGTCCCAGGTGCGCCTGGCGATCGACGAATGCGACCTCATCGTGAGCGTGCTCGACGCCACGGTGGACCCGACGCCCGCGGACCGCGAGGCCGTGAAGCTTCTGCGCCACGCCCAAAAGCCCGTCATCTGGGTCGCCAACAAGGCCGACTCGCGCAAGCACGAGCACGAGGCCATGAGCCTCTACGAGCTCGGCCTGGACTTGATCCTTCCGGTCTCCGCCCTGCACGGCAACGGCACCGGCGACCTCGAAGACGCTATCGCCGCAGCCTTCCCTGAAGCCGACGAAGACCACGAGCCCATCGGCGGCCGGGACTGCTCCCGGGTCGCCATCGTCGGGCGCCCCAACGCGGGCAAGTCGTCCCTCGTCAATCGCCTGGTCGGCGAGGACCGGCACCTGGTGGATGCGCGGCCGGGGACCACCGTCGACCCCATCGACACCCTCATCGTGCGCAACGACAAGCCCCTGGTGCTCATCGACACGGCGGGCATCCGTCGGCGCCGGTCGGTCAAGGGCGGCATCGAGGGCCTCGCAGTGATCCACGCCATCCGCGCAATGGAGCGGGCTCACTGCGTGGTGCTGATGATCGACGCCGACGGCGGCACCGCAGAGCAAGACGCGCGCATCGCCGGCCTCGCCGAAGAGCGCGGCAGAGCCCTAGTGATTGCCGTCAACAAGACCGACCTGATGAGCGCCGACGCGCGCAAGACGGTCGTCACCCGGACCAAAGAGATCTTGGCCTTCGTGCCCTGGGCGCCGGTCATCCCGGTGAGCGTCAAGAACGGCCGCGGCGTGCAGAAGCTCATGAACGCCGTCGACTCGGCGCTCAA
>JAFDCW010000141.1 GCA_019312705.1 Deltaproteobacteria bacterium | reverse complement strand
CTCTCCTTCTGGGACTTCGCGGCGGCGGCGCCCTACGTGAAGATCGAGATGCACCCCGTGGTCGAGGGCCCCGACGCACACCTGGCCTACAAGGACGCGATCTTCATCTCGCCGCACAAATTCATCGGCGGCCCCGGCACCCCCGGCGTGCTCATCGCGAAGCGCGCGCTGTTTCAGAATCGGGTTCCGGTGATCCCCGGCGGCGGCACCGTGGCCTACGTCAACAAGGATGTTCACCTGTACATCGCCGACCCCGAGATCCGAGAGGAGGGCGGCACCCCGGCCATCGTCGAGTCGATCCGCGCCGGCCTCGTCTTCCAGCTCAAAGAGGCCGTCGGTCACGACACCATCCATCAAGCGGAGAGCGGGTTCATCAAGCGCGCCATCACCAGCTGGGATGCAAACCCTCACATCGACATCCTCGGCAACCACGACGCCTGGCGGCTCTCCATCGTTTCCTTCGTCGTGCGCCACCGCCAACGCTACCTGCACCATGCATTCGTCGCAGCCCTGCTCAACGACCTCTTCGGCATCCAGGCTCGGTCGGGGTGCTCCTGCGCCGGCCCTTACGGCCACCAGCTCCTGCAAATCGACACCGAACTCGGCAAAGCGTTCGAAGAGGAGATCCTCTGTGGACACCAGGGCATCCGGCCCGGGTGGGTACGCGTCAACTTCAACTACTTCATCTCCGAGACGACCTTCGACTTCATCCTCCAGGCGATGCACCTCGTGGCCAACGAAGGCTGGAAGCTCTTGCCCCAGTATCGCTTCGACCCGGACACGGGGTTCTGGAGCCACCGCGCCGGACGTCCCGGGGCAGCGATGCGGCTCACCGACCTCAAGTACGCCCACGGCAGGCTCGAATACCGTTCGCGGCGAGCAACCGACCCCGAATGGATGCTCGCCTCGTACATCGACGAGGCCAAGAAGACGTTCTCGGAAGCAGCCACGAACATCGGGCAAGTCGACGACCCCGTTCTCTCGGCCGACTTCGAGGAACTCCGATGGTTCCCCCTGCCGGGCGAGGTTGCAGCGGTACTCCGGGACGCCGAAGACGCAGCAGCGGGTGCGTGCGAAAGCGGCGCCCCGGACCAGGACAACGTCAGCGACGCAGGGTAGACAACGCGCCGCGGCAGGCTTCGACGGGACCCGGTGCACGAGGGTCCCCGTCATACCAACCGATGAGCATGCCGACGAGTTCCGTACCTCGGCCGGCGGCGTAGACCTCGAGGGTGGGCGTGCCCGCACGCGGAATGATCCCCCAGGCGGCGGGCACCTCGATGCCGGCCCGTGACCAGCCGGCGAGGGTACCGTCTGACGTTTGGAGGGACAGCGGGCGTTCGTCGGCTCCGCCGTAGCGGTCGCGCCCGGTCGCGAGGAAAGCCCGGGCATCGGTCTCGCCGAAGCGCCGGCTGTCCCGGACCACGACCAGCCGGCAAGCGATCGGGTTCTCGGGCGAAACGAGAACGAGGGTCTGGTGCGGACCGTAACCGTCACGAGCGGTCGTGAACCCCGCGGGCACGGTGACGAGGTAGCCCTTGAACCGAAGGTCCTCGGGGCCGTCGGTGCAGCTCGACAACAGCAGCCCCCAGGCTAACCCCCCGAGGAAGAGTACCGAGGCGCGGGCTTTCCGGTCTCGTGGCGACACGCGGGCACCTTACCAGCGACCCACCGACGGCGTGCAGGCTCTTTACGTCCGACGCTTGTTGGGTTTCTTGCGGCGGCCCTTGCCGCGCAGGGCCTGGAGTTCATCTGCCAGGACCTTGCCGGTATGGCTGCCAGTCGCTCGGGCGACCTCCTCCGGCGTGCCCGTGGCTACGATGCGTCCGCCGCCGTCCCCGCCTTCGGGGCCGAGGTCGACCACGTGATCCGCGGCGAGGATCAGGTCCGGATGGTGCTCGATGACCACGACCGTGTCGCCGCGGTCGACGAGGCGCTGGATGACGATGAGCAAACGGGTGACGTCTTCGCGGTGAAGCCCCGTGGTGGGCTCGTCCATGACGTAGAGCGTGCCCCCGGCTTTGCGCGTACCGAGTTCGGCGACGAGCTTCAGGCGCTGGGCCTCACCGCCGCTGAGGGTATTCGAAGCCTGACCGAGTTTTAGATAGCCGAGGCCGAGGTCCGTGAGCAGGGCGAGGGGCGCGCTCACCTTCGGCACCGAAGAGAAGATCTGCGCGGCATCGGCGATGTCCGTGTCGAGGATCTCGGCGACGCTCAAACCATGCAGCCGCACGGCCAGGGTCTCACCGTCGAAGCGCCCTCCCCCGCAGGCTTCGCAGGGAAGCAGAACCTGGGGCAGGAAGCTCATCTCGACGGTGAGCGCGCCCTGGCCGGCACAGGCCGGGCACCGGCCTTCCGCCACGTTGAAGGAAAAGCGCGCCGGACCATAACCCCGAGCGCGGGCCTCGGGGGTTCCGGCGAGCAGCTTGCGCAGCGTGTCCCAGATGCCGACGTAGGTCGCGGGCACGGACCTCGGTGTTCTACCGATGGGGCTCTGGTCCACTTCGACGCCGCGCAGGAGCGCGTCCGCACCCACGATGCGCCGATGCGCCCCGGGAGCGTCCGTGACGAGGCCGAGGACCGCACGGGTTCCGCGGAGAAGCACCTCGCGGACCAGGGTCGACTTGCCCGAGCCGCTCACGCCGGTCAC
This sequence comes from Deltaproteobacteria bacterium, assembly GCA_019312705.1. Next base: position 5,655 of record JAFDCW010000141.1, on the reverse strand, counting down.
CGCCGTCAGGCAGCCGAGGGGAACCCGCAGGTCAATCCCCTGGAGATTGTTCGCCGAGGCGCCCCGAACCTCGAGCCACGAGGCGTCCGCGGTACTTCGGCGAACCTCGGGAATCGCCGGTGCTCTCGCGAGGGACGGACCGGTCACCGATGCGGGGTCGTCGGCGAGGGACGCGGCGGTACCGGTAGCGACGACGCGGCCACCCTGGCGCCCGCCCCCGGGTCCCACGTCGATGACGTGGTCCGCGGCCCTGATGGTATCGGCGTCGTGTTCGACGACGAGGACCGAGTTGCCCTTGTCGACGAGCTCCCGGAGCGCCGCAAGCAATCGCCCGGTGTCACGGGGGTGCAGCCCGATGGTGGGTTCGTCGAGCACGTAGAGCACGCCGGTCAGGCCGCTGCCGAGCTGCGCGGCGAGACGCACCCGCTGCATCTCGCCGCCGCTCAGGGTATCGGCGGACCGGTCGAGGCCGAGGTAGCCGAGGCCCACCTGTTCGAGAAAGGAGAGCCGCCGCTGGAGCTCTCGGAGGGGAGCCTCGGCGATGACCGCGCTTCGTCCAGTGAAGCCGAGGCCCTCGATGTGCTCCCGGGCCCCACCAACGCTCTTGCACAGAATCTCCGTGATGGCTTCGCCATGGACCGTGACCGACCGGGCGAGGGGAGAGAGTCGCGTGCCGGCGCACGCTTTACAGACCCGAGGGGCCGCAGTCGATTTCTTGCGACCGCGCGTCTTGGGCACGACCACGCCGCGCCCCTCGCAGGGCTCGCAGGCCCCCTGACGCGTATTGAAGGAGAAGAAACGCGGGTCGAGGTCCGGAAACCCCCGGCCACATCCCGGGCAAGCGCGCTTCTCCGAGACCAAGAGTTCGGTATCGCCCGCGATCACCCGAGCGGTGCCCGCCGCTTCACCCATCGCCGTCCGCAGCAACCCTTCGATGTCCGCCGCTCCGGCAGGCGCCTCGCCCACGACGAGGTCGACGTCGTGCTCTTGGTAGCGCTCGAGGCTGAGGCCCGGGACCAGGTCGACCATCTCACCGTCGATCCGGGCGCGCTCGAAACCACGCTTCCGTGCCCGGGCCATGGGCTCCCGGTGAATGCCCTTTTTGGACCGGATGTACGGCGCGAGGATCATGACCCGGCGGCGCTTGCCAAAACGCGCGGCGAGGTCCTGGCTCACGGCCCGGGGTGACCGGGCCTCGATGGGCACCCGGCAATCCGGGCAATGCAACAGCCCCACCGTCGCCCAGAGCAAGCGCAGGTAGTGGGCAACCTCGGTGATGGTCGCCACCGTGGAGTTGCTGCCACCCCGGGTCGTTCGCTGCTCGAGGGAGACGCTCGGCGGCACATTGGCCACCTTGTCCACCGCCGGCCGCGGAAGCTGGGGAAGGTACTGCCGCGCGTACGGGGTCAGGGTCTCGAGGTAGCGGCGTTGCCCTTCGGCGTAGACGACGTCGAACGCGAGGGTGCTCTTGCCGCTACCGCTCGGCCCAGTCACGACGACGAGTTTCTCGCGCGGGATGGCGATATCGACGCCCTGGAGATTGTGCTCGTGGGCGTTGACGACTTCGATGGACTCGTCTCGAACCGCAGCCGAACGCGTCTTTCGCCGAGAGGACGCTCGGGGCGCCTTCGCCGTGCCCAGGACCGCGGCGAGGTACGGGGCAGTCGTCGACGCCTTCGCGGCGGCGACTTCTTCTGGGGTGCCGGAGGCGACGACCCGCCCCCCGGCTTCGCCGGCCCCGGGACCGAGGTCGACGACGTGGTCCGCTCGGGCCACGACGCGCATGTCGTGCTCGACGACGACGACCGTGTCGCCGCGCGACACGAGGCGGTCTAAGACCTCGAGGAGAGGCGCGATATCCTGGGCATGCAGCCCCGCCGTTGGCTCGTCGAGGAGGACCAGGGAACCCGGCGCCGCCCCGCTGAGGGCCTCGGCGAGCTTCAAGCGCTGCGCTTCGCCGCCGCTGAGCGTATTGAGGGGCTGCCCCAGGCGCAGGTAGCCGAGGCCGACGTCTTCGAGGGGACGCAGCCGACTTAGGACGCGCGCGTCGCCCTCGAAGCGCGCCGCGGCCTCGTCGACCGTCAGCGCCAGGACATCGGCGATCGACAGGCCACGGTGTTCGACCTCGAGGACGTCGCCCACGAAGCGGCGCCCGGCGCACTCGGGGCAGGTGAAGGTCACGTCGGCGAGGAACTGCATCTCGACCGTTTCGGCCCCCTCGCCGCGGCAGGCTTCGCAACGCCCTCCGGCCACGTTGAAAGAGAACGTCCCAGGCGTGTACCCGCGCTCCTTCGCGAGGGGCTCCGCGCAGAAGCGCTGGCGGATGACATCCCAAATCTTGAGATAGGTCGCGGGGTTTCCGCGAGAGGTGCGTCCGAGGGGCGACTGGTCCACTTTGACGACCCCGGCGAACTTCTCGTGGCCCCGGAGGCTGGCATGGGGCAAGGCCACTCCGCCCTTCGCGCCGAGGGCCCGGGCCACAGCGGGGTGCAGGGTCTCGAGGACGAGGCTGCTCTTGCCGGAGCCGCTAACGCCGGTGACCACCGTGAGGGCGCCCCGGGGAATGCGCAGGTCCACCCCAACGAGGTTGTTCCCCGTGGCGCCTTTGAGCACCAGGGCCCCATCCCCCGCGCGCCGCTCGCGGCCGCCGAGGTCCCGGCGCCGAAGAGCTCGCCCCGTTGCCGTATCGGCCTTGCGCAGCGCCTGGGGCGTGCCGTCGAAGACGATGACGCCGCCCGCTTCTCCGGCGCCCGGGCCGAGCTCCACCACCCGGTCGGCGCCGCGTATCATCGTCTCGTCGTGCTCGACCACGATCACCACGTTGTCGCCCTCGGACAAGCGCCGGACCACGGCCTCGAGGCGAGTGACATCGCTCGGATGTAAGCCGACGGTGGGCTCATCGAGGACGAACATCGCGCCCTTCAGCGATGCACCGAGGGCGCTGGTGAGCGCCACCCGCTGGGTCTCGCCGCCGGAGAGCGTCCGCGATGCCCGGTCGAGGGTGAGGTAGCCGAGGCCAACGTCGGCGAGGGTCGCGAGGCGCGCCTCCACCTCATGCACCAGCAGCGCCGTCGCCGGATCGTGTGGGCGTCGACCCATCTCCCGAATGAAGGAGAGCGCCTCATGGACCGGGATTCGATAGAAGTCCGGCAGGTGCCGGCCCGCGATGCGAAACGCGAGGGCCTCGGCCTTGAGGCGGGTGCCGGCACAATCGGCACAGGTCTCGTATTTGCGATAGCGGGACAGGAAGACGCGCACGTGCATCTTGTAGGCGCGGCTCTCCATCCAGCGGAACCAACCGCGGATCCCCCACCACCCCTTCGGATACCCCACCTCGTCTCCGTCGACGAGCCACTCGCGCTGGGCCTTCGTGAAGTCGGCGACCGGGACGTCCGTCGGCACACCGACGAGCTTGGCGTGCTTGAGCAACTCCCGGCGTTCCCACTTCGCGGCCTTGCCTTGCCACGCCCGAAGCGCGCCATCGGAGAGGCTCAGAGACGGGTCCGGGATGACCTTGTCGACGTCGACGGCGATGGTCCGCCCGAAGCCGCGACACGCCTCGCAGGCGCCCACAGGGCTGTTGAAGGTAAAAATGCCCGGCGTCGCCGGGCGGAACTTTCGTTCGCAGTGCGCGCAGTGCAGCCCCGTCGAGAACCGATGCGTTTCGCCGCCGACGACGCGCACCGTCGCCCGCCCGGCGCCCCGGCGAAAGGCCACCTCGAGGGCTTCGACGAGCCGGGTTCGGTCTTCAGCCCGGGAGACGAGGCGGTCCGCGACTACCTCGAGTTCCGGCGCACTCGCCCCGGGACCGCGCCCCTTCGTCGCTGCGGCTTCGGGCTTGCGACGGGCCGACCGGCGTCGCTTCTTGGTCGGCTTCTTGGCGGGCTTCTTGGCCTTGACTGTTTTGCTCGCGGGCTTCTTGGCGGCGCCCCGCCGCGCGGACGCCTTGACGCGGGCCTCTCCAAAGAGGTCACTCGGCCGCACCTCGTCGAGGTCGACGACGGCCTCGAGGTCGGCCGGCGAGAGCACTCGCCGATAGCCATCTTCGACCAGCGCCTCCCGCACGCCCACGAAGTCCCCCACCTCCGCCACCGGGACCCGGTAGGTGACGAGGAGCCGGGCCCCGGGCTCTGCCGCCCCGAGCACCGCGTCCGCCGCCCCCTCGGTGGTGTCCGAGACGACGTCCTGGTCGCATGAGGGGCATACGAGGGTCGACGCCCGTGCCCAGAGGCTCTTCGCGTAGTCGGCGATCTCGGTCATCGTGCCGACCGTCGATCGACTCGTGCGCACCGGCGCCTGGCGGTCTACGGCGATCGCCGCCGGGACCGGGTCGAGGGAGTCCACCGGGGGACGGGCGAGGCGCTCGAGAAACTGCCGGGCGTAGGTGCTGAAGCTCTCGACGTATCGCCGCTGTCCCTCGGCGTAGAGGGTCGAGAAGGCCAGCGAACTCTTCCCCGCCCCGGAGGGCCCCGCCAGCACCACGAGGGAACCCGGGGCGAGGTCGAGGTCGATCCCCTTGAGGTTGTGCGTGCGGGCACCGCGAAGGCGAGTGGTCTTCATAGCTGCTAGATTTAGGGAACGGTGAGGGCCAATCGGATCACGACGGGGGTGTTTGTAGGCGTCTGGGCGCTGATGTCCAGCCTCACCCTGAGCTCCGCCATGGCTCAGCGGGGGCCAGAGGGCGCCGCTCCCGGGGACCGGCGCCTCGAGCGACTGCTCGCCCGTGGCGAGGGCCTCCGGGATCGCCAACGGACCACCGCCGCCGCGAGGCTGTTCCGCGCCGCCGCCGACCGCATGCCCGAAGACCCCCGGGGCCCGATCGCCCTCGCCGAGATGCTCTTGCCCGAGGAACCCACGGCTCCCGACGCCATCAGGCCCCCAGCCCCCCTGCGACAGACGGCGGAGGAACTGAAGGACCGGCTCAATCGGGTGGTGGTCGCCGGGGATACGACCGACCCCGAATACCGACAGCATACGAAGCAGGTGCGAACTCTCTTGCCCTGGGCCATCGCGCTCTCGGGTGATCACCGCGGCGCGATCGATGCGGCCGCTCTGAGTGCCGGTCGCCTGGACGACGTCGCTGCGTCCATTCTGAGGCGTCTCGGCGCCCTCGCAGTTCGCCGCCACGACCTCGTCGCCGCAGACCACGCCCTCACGGCGGCCCGACGGGCCGACCCGGTGGACGTGAGCCTGTCGACGGACCTCGCGGCGCTGCGTCTCGCTCGGGGTCACGCCGAAGACGCGGTTCGCCTCCTCCTCGAAGCCCGGCGGCGCGTCCCCGGAGACCTCACCATCGCCCGGGACCTCGCCGGAGCACTGCTCAGTGCAGGTCGCGCAGACGAGGCCCTCGCCGCCTTCGCCGCAATCGCGGGAGAGCACGACGATGACCCCCGGGCCCACCTCGACCTCGCCCGGGCGGCCCTCGAGGCGGGGCATCCGGAGCGGGCCACCCAGGCGGCCCAGGCCGCGCGGCGTGCGTCCGAAGTGGGTGACCCCGAGGCAGCGCTGGTGCTCGCGGCGGCCCGGCTTTCAGCCAATGATCCAGCCGGAGCCAGGGCCGCCTTCCGCGAAGCCCTTCGCCTCGCCCCGGACGATCTACGAGCCCGGCGAGGCCTCGAGGCCCTCGATGGCTCGGGAAGACTGGACGAACGTTGA
>JAFDCW010000140.1 GCA_019312705.1 Deltaproteobacteria bacterium | reverse complement strand
GGTCCGCGTTCTTGAAGGCTTCAGGGTCTCCCTCGAGGGTGGCCATCACCGCGTGGTGCCGGCGGAGTTCCCGGAGTTCGTCATCGCTCGCCCGCTCGGCGACCAGGGCCACTAGCTCGACGGCGATCATGCGGCGCACCTCGAGGAGGTCTCGGAGCAGGCCTTCGGGGACAGTGCCGCCTTCGAGGGCTTGGGCCGCGAGGTAGGCGATGAGGCCCACCCCGCCTTCCTCCCGGTAGTTCAGAACGCGGGTTCCGGAGCCTTGTACCGGCTGGACGAGGCCTTCCGTTTCGAGACGGGTGATAGCGGATCGGAGCGTCAGGCGGCTCACCCCGAGACGTCGGGCGAGGTCCCGCTCGGCCGGCAGGGCACTGCCCGGCGGCATCTCGCCTCGGAGGATCGAGCCGCGTAGGGAGTTCGCTGTCTCCTCCGCCGCCGTCCTCGTTTTGCGTTTGATATTCATCGCCGAAAGATTGGTAGAACCAATTTCGAAAGTGGTAATACCACTTGCTGTGGAGCTCGCAACGTTTTTCTCGGAGCCCGAGACCCGACGTGGCCACCCGGGTAGGGTGGGAAGGTGCCCATCACCCTCCTCGACGGCCCCCTGGGCACGGAGCTGAACGCCCGCGGGGTCGACACTCGCATGCCGGAGTGGAGCGCCGGAGCGCTCCGCGACGCGCCCGCCGTCGTCCGAGCGGTTCACGCCGACTACGCTGCCGCTGGGGCCGTCGTGCATACCACCAATACGTTTCGCACCCGCCAGCGCCAGGTGGGAGATGCGTGGGAGAGCCTCGCCCGGCGAGCGGTCGACCTCACCCGGGCTGGTATCGAAGATGGCCCGAGGGGGCCCCGAGGAGCCCGAGTCGCCGGCAGCATGGCGCCCCTCGAAGACTGCTATCGCCCCGACCTCAGCCCCGCGAACCCGGGGCCCGAGCACCGCGCCCTGGCCCAGGTCCTCGCCGATGCGGGAGTGGATCTCTTGTTGTGCGAGACCTTCCCCAATCCCCGGGAGGCGCTCATCGCCGCCGAGGAGGCGCTACGCACGGGCTTGCCAACGTGGGCGGCGTTGACTGCCGGCCCGAGCGCCGACCTGATGACGCCGAGGGAGATGGGGGAGACCGCGCGGGAGCTCGCGGCTCTAGGCGTCGCGGCCGTCCTCGTGAATTGCGTGCCCGCCACGGCGACGCGTCCGTACCTCGACGCCATCGCGGAGGCGGGGCTCCCCTTTGGCGCATACGCCAATGCCGGTCGACCCGACGAAGAGATCGGCTGGCAGACCGACGACCCCCTCGGGCCGGCGCGCTATGCGGCGCTCGCCGCCCAATGGGTGACCGCTGGCGCGACGATCATCGGCGCATGCTGTGGGACTGGGCCCCGCCACGTCGCAGCCCTAGCCCAGCTTCTTGGCTGACGGGTCTCGGGCCAACGAGTCTCGGCTGACGAGGCCGAGCCGGCGATCAGTAGCTCGGAAGCTCTTCGCCCTCGAGGGCGACGGTATGCGCTTCGGGAGCGTCGACCGTAGCGGACGTCGTGGTCGGATTCGCTTCGACATCCGGGCTGATGGGCTCGGGCGTCGGCGTGCCGAGGTTGTGCTCGAGATCCTCCGGCAGGTTCGGCTGGGGATTCGGGTCACCCTCGTTCGGGCCCATGAACCCGGGGTTGTTGGGCTGGGGGTTCGGATCTCCTGAGGCCGCGCCGCCGCCGTCGACTGTGCCGGAAATCGCCGTGCCGTTCGTCGGAGTCGCCCAGTCCTGGACCTGGGAAAGATGAATCGCAGCGTAGAAGCCCGAGTAGAGTTCATCGGCGGCTTCGAGGGCGCCGAGGGATTCGAGCTCGAGGCTGATGGCTTCGAGGGTGTCGACGCATACGGCGGCTCCGGTGCGGCTCGCGACGACGAGGGCGTCGCTCTGAGTGATGCCAAATACCTCCGAGCCGTCGAGGTGTCCTTCGCAACCTTCAGCGGCACCGATCCACTCCGCGTAGTCGAGGGTCTCGAGGGACGGTGAATCCGTGAGCCCCGTGCGGTAGGTGTCGATGCCTTCGTCCGCGGGCCCGCTAGAGCAGGCCACCAGGGCCAGTGCCAGGGCGGCTAGGGCTAGAGTTTTGATCATGCCGGGGGACATCGTCATGCCTCACCAGTGTTCGTGTTGAGACCGTACTGCTTAACGAGCTGAGACAAGCGTGGACGCTTCATGCCGAGGAGCGTTGCCGCCCGAGTGATGTTTCCGCCTGAATCTGCCATGGCCCGCACGATGCACTCGCGTTCGATGACCTTCTTGATTTCCAAGAGGGAATGATCACCGCCGCGGATATGATCGTACACCATGTCCTCGAAATCGACAGAAGCAACAGCGTATGGAGCCGACTCCGGAGATTTTCTTGGCTGCTCCTCGAGGTCGGCGGAGCGGAAGATTTCGCCAAAAGCTGCGAAATCTTCAGGGGATAGCACCGGGGAGTCCGCAAATAGGGTCGCGCTTCGGAGTACATTTTCGAGTTCGCGGACATTTCCGGGCCAGCGATGCGCCGCCAGCAGCTCGAGGACAGGTTGGCTCATGATTTTGGGGGGTTCGCAGCGTTCGGTGGCAATTCGGCTGAGGAGACGCTCGGCCAGGTCGGGCAGATCGTCGAGGTGCCGGCGCAGCGGCGGCATCTCGAGCATCACGCCCCGAAGCCGGTAATAGAGGTCTTCCCGGAACGTGCCCTCCTGGACCATGGCCTCGAGATCTCGGTGGGTGGCGGCGATGATCCGCACGTCGACCTTGATGGGCCGGGTGCCGCCAACGCGTTCGAATTCTCGCTCCTGGACGACGCGCAGGAGGGCGACCTGGGCCTTGGGCGAGATGTCGCCGATTTCGTCGAGGAAGATGGTCCCCCCGGCGGCGAGTTCGAAGCGCCCCTTCTTTCGCGCGCTGGCGCCGGTGAAGGCACCTCGCTCGTGGCCGAAGAGCTCGCTCAAGAGCAGCGTTTCCACGAGGGCGGCGCAGTTGACCTTGATGAAGGGGCGTTTCTTCCGGGCGGAGTTGTGGTGGAGGGCTTCGGCGATTAGCTCCTTGCCCGTGCCGCTCTCGCCGCGGATGAGGGCGAGGGCGTCGGTCGGGGCAACCTTGTCGAGCATCGCGAGCACGGTACCCATGGCCTCAGAGGACCCGACGAGGTCGGGGTAGGCCTTCCTCCACCGTGCGCGGCGTCGGTCAATGGCGCGGTGCGGGGGCGTGCTCGACGGCCGTCGGGGGGGCGGCGGCGGAGCGGAGTCGCGGCTCTGATTCCACGCCGCCGCGAGCTGGGCCTGCACCGCGGCGAGGCCGGTTCGGGCAGGGCGCTTCGACCATCCGCCGAGGGCCTCCTCCGGGACATGCTTCGCCAAGCGCGCGTCGATGCGCTCGGCGCGTTGCAGCGCGTCGGTCGCTTCCTCGAGGCGCCCCTCGTCGCAGAGCGCCCGCGCTAGGCGTTGGGTCGCCGGAAGCAAGAGCTCGTCGTCGTCGGCAATTTCTGCGAGCTCGGCGGCTCGCTCCGCCATGCCAAGAGTCTGTCCCCCTGCGGCGCGCTCGACGTCGACGGCGAGCAGCGCCACCTCGGCGGCGTTTTTCGGCGACTCCTGTGCCGGGAGCTCCGCCAGGATAGCTTTCGCTCGTTTGACGTCTCCGTTGGACAGAGCGACGCGAGCCAGTTCGAGCATTGCGTCGGCAACGCGGGCCTCGCCGAGGCGGGCGTAGATGTCGACGGCGGCTTCGAAAGATACGCGGGCCTTCGCCGTGTCCCCGGACGCCGCGTCGATGCGTCCCCGGAGGACCAGCTCTTCACCGCGGACCGAAGGAGGAAGGGTGACGCCGCCCATGTGCGCCGAAAACTCGCAGAGGGTTCGTGCCCGGGAGTGCTCTCCGAGGGAAAGATAGAGTTCGCCCAGGTTGATCGCGACGCGCGCCAGCATGGCGCGGTTGCCGAGATGCTTCAGGAGGGTTACGGCCTCGTGATAGTAGGTTTGGGCTCGGGCGTAGTCGCGTCGGAGGTGGGCCAGGACAGCGAGGTTCTCGGTTGCGATTGCCCGGTCCCGGGTATCGTTGACGCCGCTCGCTACCGTGATGGCGTTTTCGAAGGCTGTCTCGGCGGCGGCGAGTTGCTGGCGCCGGAGGCGGGCGACGCCGAGGTTCGTCAGTGCCTGGGCCTCTTGGTGTCCCAGGCCCGCGTCGGCCGCGAGGGCGCGGTTTTCTTCGAAGAGCTCGGCTGCGCTCGCCGCGTCGCGCTGGACCAGGGCGAGCTTGCCGAGGGTATTGCGTGCGTGCAGTACCAACATCAGCTCGCCTCGGTCCTCGGCGTCAGCGAGGGCTTTCTGGGCCCACTGTCGGGCCTCGTCGTAGGAGGCCCGCTGGTAGTGGAGTTCTCCGAGGAGCGCTTCGACCTCGGTCACCGCTTCGGGGCCGCCCTCGGCTGCCGCCAACTGACGGGCCGATTCGAGCACCTCTGCGGCGTCGTCGAGACTGCCGGCGAGGGTGAGTAGCTCCCCGACCCGGCGGGTCGCCGCGGGACTGTGGGGGGCGGCGGCGCGCACGGCCTCTCCGTGGGTGAGTCCCTGCTTGTAGTCGCCGGCGGCTCGGTACAGCTCCGAGAGCTGCTCGCGCAGTTCGATGGGCGCGTCGGGGCACTGGGCCACCACGAGTTCGAGGAGGGCGGCGGCCTCGTCCTGGGCGTGGCTGGCGGAGAGCGAGCGAGCCGCATCGAGGGCCAGCGGGACGAGGCGCTTCGTATCCCCCGCGGCGAGGGCGTGCTTGGCTGCGTCTTCTTCGGACCCCGCCTCGCGCAGATACTCGTTGGTGCAGCGGCTGTGAAGCTCCTGCCGCCGCACTTCGTCGAGGTCCTGGTATCCGAGCTCCCGGTCTCCTTCGCGAGCGAAGGCAAAGAGGATGGCTCCGTCGACGATGCTGCGCGTCACGAATTCGGATGCGTCGAGTTCACGTTGGGCCTCCCGCGACGGCGCCGCCCCGGCGACCCTGGCCAGTCGCTCGAGATCGGTCGGCCGTTCGAGGACCATGAGGGCTTCGACGAGGGCACGGGTCCCGGGGGTCAGCGAAGAGATGCGCCGTTCGAGGCGGACCTCGGCGGTGAGGGGATCGCCGTCGAGGAGGAGGTCGATGGCTTCGGGGTTGCCGCCCGTCCGCTCGATGACTCGTCGCACCGTCTCCGGTGACTGGAGATACGCGCGCACGCCCTCGACGTCGAGTTGACCGACTTCGATCGATTCTGCTGCCGCGTGGCGCCCTAGTTGGCCGATCGCGTCGGAGTGCGCGACGACGCCGGACCGAACACTGACTACGAAAAGAGCACGGAGTTGGCGCTCTGGAGAGACTTCGTCCGCCCAGGGGCCAGAGCCGTCGAGGAGCGATGTCAGGAGCTGCATCGTCCCGCGGTCGGCTCGCTCGAGGTCGTGCAGCATCACCACCGGCGCGCGTACATTGGCGACGTCACGGAGCAGGCCGCGGATCGCGTCGAAGAAGCGCAGGCGCTTTTCGACCGCGGCGACGTCTTGCGTGGACGGTGCGAAGATCGAGTCGCCGACCTCGAGGGAAACTTCGGTGGCGCCGGGGCCCGCCCCCGTGTGCTGGAACCACAGCTGATGACACTGGCCCTGGCAGCTCAGGTCCGAGAGGTCGATGGTCGGCGTCCGGCCGACCTCGTCGAGGAAGCGCAGGGACCGATCCACGACCTCGGCGAAGGGTCCGAAGGCCCGCCCAGGCTCGCACCGGCCCTCGACGACGACTCCGCCATCGAGGCGGATGCGTCCGCGAAACTCCTGCAGGATCGCTGATTTGCCGATGCCGGTCGGTCCCACGAGCAGCGCCAAGCGCTCCCCATCGCGGCTCGCCGCACGGTAAAGTTCGCCGAGCCGAGTGAGTTCGGACTCACGGCCGACGCAGGCCTGCTGCCGGGTACCGGTTTGCTGCATGGGGCGGGGTTGCTCCCGGCGCGCCCGGGGCATTGCAGCGTAGGGTCCGCTGGGGGGCCGTTCAAGGCGTCGGGCTGGCTTCAGGTTGCTCATGGCCTCTCGTTGGAGGCCACTAGTGCAAGTTACATTCCGCGACGTCGCGCCGGTCGCAAGCACGGAAGCTCTATAGATTCGACGAGTTGGCCATGATCCGTGGTGTGCCCGGAGGGCGAATCCGCCCGCTCCACGGGGGGCGTAAAATTCGTAACGGTGAGCGTCAGGCGCGGTAGTCGGCGACCTCGATCCGATAGCGTTTCAGCCAGCGGTGAATCTGCATGCGCTCTTTGCCCAGCGCTCGGCCGACCGCCGCGATGTTTCCCCCGTGCTCTTGCAGCAGTTCCCGAAGGGCTTCTTCGCTGGGGGTCCCTGGATGGGGGAGACGGCCTTCCGCGGCCGGCGGGGGCGTGGCCGGGAGGGGATCCGACGGGCCCGCCGGGACCGCTGGCATGACGCCGGGTTGGGTTCCGTCCTGCGGGCGGCCGTGGTCCTCGAGGGCCCTCTGAATCACATCGGGCAGGTGGATGAGGTCGAGGTCTGGCTCCTTCGATAGGGCGACCGAGAGCTTCACGGCGCTCTCGAGCTCGCGCACGTTGAATGGCCACCCATAGTGCGTGAGGCCCAGCATGTAGGAAAAGGACAGCTTCGCGTCGCCGCGTCCGGCGCTCTCCAGGAAGTGGCGCACGAGCGGGTAGAGATCTTCGCGGCGCTCCCTGAGCGGCGGAATGTCGATCCGCGCCTCTCGCAGACGCGCGAGCAGGTCCCCGCGGAAATGTCCGGCGCTGATGAGTTCCTCGAGGTCCCGGTGCGTTGCCGAAACGACACGCACGTCGACTGGTTCTGGCACGGTCGCGCCGATGGGCAGGACCTCCTTTTCCTGCAGCACTCGGAGCAGCTTCGCTTGCGCCTCCTTCGGCATGTCGCCGATCTCGTCCAGGAAGAGGGTGCCGCCGTCGGCTGCTCGAACCAGGCCGACCTTGTCCTTCGTCGCGCCCGTGAAGGCGCCTTTCTTGTGACCGAAGAGTTCGCTCTCGATGAGGTTTGCCGGAAGCGCGGCGCAGTTGATCGCCAGGAAGGGGCCCCCTCGGCCGCTGCGTCGATGCAGCTCCCTGGCCACCAACTCCTTGCCGGTGCCGCTTTCGCCGCACACGACAATCGATAGACCCGCGGGCGCGATCTTGGCGATGCGGTCGACGATTGCGTCGACCTGGTATCCGCCTTCGAGTTCGCACTCCCCCCGGCTGTGCTTGAAGGGCCTCGCCTGCCCAACGACGGACCCGTCGAGTCGATACGCCGAATAGCTGAACACCCCCTGGGCCGCGAAGCGGAAGAGGGTGTCGCCGATGCGTACGATGTCGTGGTCCTTCAGCGCACACCCTTCGACTCGTGCGCCGTTGACGAGGGTTCCATTGGTCGAGCCGTTGTCGTGCAGCCACCACCGTCCGTCTCGCTCCTCTGCTCGGGCGTGGTATCGACTCACCGCGGCCTCGGGAATCGACAGCGAATTATCCGCTTCGCGCCCGATGGTCGTCGGCGACTCGGCGAAGGGGACCGAGGCTGGGAGCTGCTCGTGCAGCCGCGAGTAGATGAGCACGAGCCCCGGGGTCGGGTCCGTCCCGTCGGCGAGGCGTGGAACGGCCTCAATCGACGCAGTGGTCCAGGCTTGGTCTCGGTCACTCATCAATCCCGAGGGGGATTAGAGCACATGGCGACTTTGACCGGAGAGTCAGTTGGATTGCGCGTCGCCCGGCTCGGCCTGATCCGCGGCGAGGAGGTGGGAAACGGCGGCGAGGAGGTCGTCGATTTCGAAGGGTTTGCGCAGCCAGGTATCGGGGGAGCCCTCGATGGTCACGTCCGGCGGGAGGGTGGCGCCACTGACGAGGGCGGCAGCCCCGATGCGTCGCTCGCGGCGCAACGCGGAGAGCAATTGGTCTCCCCGGGTGTCGCCGAGGCCCATGTCGAGGAGGACGAGGTCGAAGTCCCCCGTGCTGTCGAGGGCCTCGGCGCCGGAACCCGCGGTCACGACTTCTGCGCCGGCGAGGCTGAGTGCCGTCGTCAGCAGATCGCGCATTGCCTTGTCGTCATCCACGACGAGGATTCGTTTGCCTCGTGGAGTACCCCGGGTGAGGACCCCGCTTGCACGACGAGGGGGCTTCGGCGACCGCGAGGGACGCGTCCGCCGGTCGGGCGGGAAGGTGCAAATGAAGCGCGTGCCGACGGGTACCGGGGAGAAGTCGATCTTGCCGTCGAGGGCGTCGACGGCCCGGCGAACCAGCGCGAGGCCGAGGCCGGTTCCCGATTCCTTCGTGCTGAAATAAGGCTCGAAGACGCGCTTTCGGATC
>JAFDCW010000139.1 GCA_019312705.1 Deltaproteobacteria bacterium | reverse complement strand
GGCTCGCCGAGAAGGGCCAGTAGAGCGGTCTCGCCCCCCCGGCGCGAGGTTCACTCCCCGGCGGGCTGCCCGCCCTTGCGTGGGTCGCTCACCGCGATGAGGCGCGGGCCTTCGCCGCGGTTGACCCGGATGAGCTGAACCACGGCGCTGTGGCGTGCGGTTTCTCGGGGGTGCCCACGGTCGCCGAGGCCCGCGAGGACCTGGTCCCCCTGGGGGTGGGATTCTTCCGTGCGTAAGACGTTCGGGAATCCCTGGTGGTGCACTCGCGGGTGGTTGAGGGCGTCGTAGGGGTCGAGGCCACGGACCAGGGTGTGCCAGGCGACCTGTTCGGTGGCGGTGACGATGCGGCTGCCCCCCGAAGCGCCGATCGCCAGGACCGGGCCGTCGGCGTCGAAGACGATGGTGGGAGTCATCGAGGACACCGGGCGGTGGCCGGGACCGGGCAGATTCGGCGCGCCGCCGGGGAGGCCGAAGGCGTTGGACACGCCGACGGAGCTCGCGAAGTCGTCCATCTCGTCGTTCATCACCATGCCGGCGGCGGTGTACCGGGCTCCGAAGTAGAGGTTCACCGTGGTCGTGATCGCGGCGACGTTGCCCGCTTCGTCGATGACGGAAAGGTGGGAGGTGCCGTGCTCTTCCGGGGGCGCCGGGGCCGCCGCGGGCCTATCCGGGAGCGGCATCGCGTAGACGTCCGCGGGGGTGGCGACCTGGCGCCGATAGGCGGCGGCCCGGCGATCGACGCGCTCGCTGGCGAGCAAAGCGTCTACCGGCACGTCGACGAAGCTCGGGTCACCGAAGTACGAGGCGCGGTCCCAGAAGGGGCCTTTCCACGATTCGGCGAGGGCGTGCATCAGCGGCGCGCCTGCCTCCTGGCGTCGGGCTTCGGGGACCCAACGGTCGAGGAGCGCCAGACTCGCGAGCAGGGTGTAGCCGCCGGCGCTCGGGGGCGGGGCCGTGACCCACCGGAAGCCGAGGGCGTCGACGGAGAGCGCGGGGCGTTCGAGGACCCGGTAACTCGCGAGGTCCTCCATCGTCATGTTGCCTCCGTTGCGGTTGTTTGCCCGGACGATCTCCCGGGCGATGCGGCCTCGGTAGATGGCGTCGTGCCCGCTTCGGCCGAAGGCGGTGAGGGTTCGGGCGAGCTCGGGGCGACGAATGCGTTGACCCAAGGCGATGCCGTCTGCCCCTTCCGCTATCCACCGGCGCATGGCGGGGTCTCGGCGCAGGTGGTCCACCGCGTAAACGCTCGCCCCGGCGAGGGCCGCCTGAGCATCGAAGCCGTCGCGCGCCAGGCGCACCGCCGGGGCAGCCGCCACACTGAGGGGCTTCTGCCCAAAACGTCGAACCAGTTCGGCGATGCCGGCCGGCTCCCCGGGCACGCCGCTCGCGAGGCCGCCGACCTGCGAGGGCCGGCCCCCGAGCTCGTCGGTGGGCTCGTTGTCCGCGAACATGTCCGGGGTAGCGGCCGCCGGGGCGGCTTCGCGGAAGTCGAGGAAGGTCGTCGTGCCGCTCTCGGCGTCATAGTAAACGGCGAAGCCTCCTCCGCCCATGCCGCTCGACTGCGGATTGACGACCCCGAGGGCCAGCATGGTGGCCGCCGCGGCGTCGGCGGCGTTGCCCCCGGCCCGAAGCACCTCGACGCCGGCGTTCGACGCGAGGCTGTGGTCCGACGCCACCGCAAAGCGCTCGTACGCGCCGCGGGTCGGATTGCCTGTGGGGGCGCTCTGGGTCTCGTCCTGGACGGAGTCGCCGGTGCTGCCGAGCAGTAGCCCGGCGAGGGAGGCGAAGGCGAAGGCGAAGGCGGTGCGCGGAAGGCTGCGTTCCATGGGGCGAAACCCTACACGACAAAGGGCAGGGGGAGGGACTACGCCGGTGTGAGCTCAGATCGCCCACAGCGCCGCGGCGGCCGCCGCGATCACCACCGCGGCCACGAGCCAACCGAGGAGGGCGCGTGGCCGGTGCAGGGCAGACGCCGGGAGGTCGTCGGGAGGTTGTGTGTCGTGCGTGACCTTCGCGGGCATCGTCGGTCGCCCCGAATGCAGCAACGGGTCCGCCTCCGTCGTCGGAGCGGGGCGCGTCGGGCGGGACAGGAACTCGAACACTGCGCGGGTGAAGTCCCGGCTGAACTCCTCGGCGGTTTGGTACCGGAGCCCGCGCTCGTGGTGCATCGCTTTGGCGACCACCAGCGCGACGCTCTTCGGCAGCTCCGGCCGGCGCTTCCGGAGCCGGGGGTAGTCGCCGTTGAGGATCATCTGCACGACCTCCTGCCGCGTTTTGTCCGACGCAAAGGGGTGTTCTCCCGAGAGCGCCTCATAGGCGACCACGCCGAGGGCGTAGATGTCTGCGCGGTGATCCACGTCGCCAGTGCCGCGGAGCTGCTCCGGGGACATGTACTTGAAGGTGCCGACGGAACCGCCGGTGATGGTGAGCTTTGCGGCCCCGGCGATCTTCGCCACCCCGAAGTCGACCAGCTTCACCAACGACGCCGAGTCTCGTAGCGAGAGGCTCTTTTCGGGCCCCGCCGGGAGGAAGATGTTGGACGGCTTGATGTCTCGATGAACGACGCCGGCCGCGTGGGCCGCAGTCAGGGCGCCCGAGAGGCCTTCGACCACCGGCACCAGCAGGGGAAGGGGGACGCGGATCTCGCGCGAGACGAAGCGCTTCAAGGTCTCGCCTTCGAGGAGCTCGAGGGCGATGAAGAAGTTCCCGCCCGGGAGCTCCCCCGCGTCCTCGACGCCGACGACCGCGTGGTGGTCGATCTTCCGGAGGACCTCGGCTTCCCGGCGAAAGCGCTCGAGCAAGGTCTGATCTCCCGAATGCATCGAACGCATGACCTTGAGGGCGACTCGCCGCCCCGTTTCCAGGTCCGTCGCCGCGAGCACGGTGGCCATGCCGCCCTTGCCGAGGAAGCGTTCGATGCGGAACCGCTCGCCGAGCACGTCGCCCGCCTCGAGCTCCGTCATCCGCCGCGTCGCCATCATGAATTCATACCATGGCCGGGCTTATGATCCTTCCTTCTCGGCGCTATCATTGGCGGCGATGCGCCTGCTCTTCGTCATGGATCCGCCGTCGACGATCATCGTCGACGAAGACACGACCTTCGGCTTGATGCTCGCGGCCACGGCCCGGGGTCATCGGGTCGACTATTGTCGGGCCCAAGATGTATGGCTCGATGGTGACCGACCCGTCGCCATGATTCGTTCAGCCGAGCCCCGTCGCGACCCCACGGCGCCCCTCACCCTCGGTGATCCAACCGAGGTCTTCCTTGGCGACATCGACGTCGTCTTCTTGCGCAAAGACCCACCCTTCGACGGGCCCTACCTGTGGCTGACGCTCATCCTCGAGCATCTCCGGGATGAAAAAACCGTGGTCGTCAACGATCCGCGCGCGCTCCGGGACGCCAACGAAAAGCTCTACACGCATCACTTCGCGCCGTTCATGCCGCGCACCATCATCACCTCGGACGAGGCGCGCATCCGCCGCTTCCTCGAAGAGCTCGGCGGCGAGGCGATCATCAAGCCAGTCGACGGCCACGGCGGGGCGAGCGTCTATGCCATCGGTCTCGGCGACAAGAACGTCCGGGGCCTGATCGAGGCCGTGACCCACGGCGGCGGGCGCGTCGCGGTCGTCCAGCAGTTGATCCCGGAGGTGAGCGAAGGCGACAAGCGCATCTTGCTGCTCGAGGGCGAGCCCATCGGCGCCATCCTCCGCGTACCTCAGGGGGGCGATGTGCGAAGCAACATTCACGTCGGCGGCACGGTGGTGAAGGCCGACCTCGACGACCGCGACCGGGAGATCTGCGCCGCGATGGGGCCACGTCTCCGGGAGGACGGCCTCTTCTTCGTCGGCATCGACGTCATCGGCCGCTACCTCACCGAGGTCAACGTCACGAGCCCAACCGGCATCCAGCAGGCGTCGCGCCTCGGCGGCGAAGACCTCGAAGCGAAGGTCGTAGCCGCCCTCGAGGCGAAGGTGAAGCCCATTCCCTCGTCGCCTTCTCGTTAAAAAAGAACGGCACCGCCGCGGTTGCGCCGGTGCCGTCTCGGCCGAAGCCGTGCTCAGCTCACTCGGGAGCGTCTTCCTCGGCGGGCATCTCTTCGTCGCCCATGCCATCATCAGCGACGCCTTCGTCGCCCATGTCTTCGTCGGCGTACTCGTCGCCGGTCTCGTCGCCGGCCATCTCGTCGCCGGTGCTCGTCTCGTCGCCAGCGCTCTGGGACTCAGCGGTCTCGGCGTCGGCGGAACCGCCACAAGCCATGGCGAGGGCCGTCAAAGCGGCGATGAAAAGGGTGGTAAGAGTCTTCATGACGATCCTCGTGGTGGTTGATGAGCTGTAGTGAACTCCAGGAAAGCCTGGACTAAGGCCCTTTGGCACAGAAGCACTATATCGTCATCAATTGTCTTCGAATGTCGCCCGATGGGCGTCGGCGTGCCTCAGGGGCAGTCGAAAACGGCGTCGATCGCATCTGCGGCCCGGGCCAGATCGGCATCCGTGGCGCTCTCGTGGGCGAGTTCTTCCCGGAGTGCCGCGGCGTCGGTCGGGGACCGCGCAGACATTTCGCGGTCTAGGATCGCCCCGAGGGTGGTGGCTGAGCCCCAATAGTACGACTGCTCGGCGCTGTCCGTAGCCAGATCCGCCTGGGCGATGCGAGCCTCGACCAGCCGCGCCACACCGTTGAGGAGCGCACGGTCATATTGGGTCCGGGCGCGGTCTCGGAGGGCGAGATCGGTCGCCACCTCGGCGTCGTCCAAGTCGCGCCAACAGCGGAGGGCGAGGGCGCCGTCCCAGGCGCGATCGTGAGAGTAGGGGTCTGCTTCTGCCACGTAGCGCGAGAGGCCGATGCCACACCGGGCCGGTTCACCACCCGTGTAGTAGGCCCAGCTCGAATCACAATCCTTCGCCTTCGTCGTGCAGGTCAGGCTCTCCTTGAAGGTCGAGACATAGAGGAAGGCCAGGAGAGCCCCCTCGACGCGACCCGCGTTTCGTCGCGGCGACTCCCCTGCGATGCCGGCGTTGAGCGCGTCGAGGGTGGTGGGCTGAATCCGGGCCGGGCCGACGCAATAGTCGGGGAACGAAGCGGGCACGCCGGCGAACGTGCAGTCCGTCCCCGCCGGAACGTCGAAGTGCGGGTCGTAGCGACGCACCACGCGAGAGTCGAGGCCTTCGTCTTCCTGGTAGATCCGCCGTGCATCCGTGAAGTCGGCGGTCGACGGATCGCGCGTTGGGTCGAAAAGAAGAGCGGCGATCTCTTCGAAAGCCCGAACCCTCCCGACCGAGCTGATTGTCGACTCGATCGGAACGTAGCGCCCCTGGTCGCTGACGCACGGGTCGTAGGCGCCGTTGCCGGGCGCGTAGTCGGTGGGGTCGGCCGTGCACGCGCCGGGGTCCGGGGGGTAGCTCTCGGGAACGCAGAGGCCCCCGTCCGTGCCGCCGTCGCCGGCATCGGGCCCGACGGGGGGCCCATCATCCCCACAGGCCGTCATGACGGCGAGGGACCCTACCAGGAAGAGCGCGGCTACCGCTTGGTGCACGTTCGAGTACTTAGCACGGGCTGCGGTCCGAGGCTCGACGTTCGCATCGGCGCCGTTCATCGCGACGCACCGCCGGTCCTCGTGACGCGGCGGCGATGGCCCCTCGCCTTCAGCCGCGCAGTTCTCGCTTCAGAATCTTGCCCGTCGGTCCCTTGGGCAAGGCGTCGATGATCTCGACGACGCGCGGGTACTTGTACGCCGCGAGCTTCTCTTTGCAGTAGGCGATGATGGCCGCCTCGTCGGTGGTCTGGCCGGCCTTGAGGGCGATCACCGCCTTGACCTCTTCGCCGTGACTGTCGTGGGGGACCCCGAGGACGGCTGCTTCGGCGACCGCCGGATGCGCGTAGAGGACCTCCTCGATCTCCCGGGGGTACACGTTGAAGCCGCCGCGAATGATCATGTCCTTCTTGCGGTCGACGATGAAGTAGTAGCCCTCGTCATCGCGCGTTCCGATGTCGCCACTATGGAACCATCCGCCCTTGATCGCCTCGGCGTTGGCCTCGGGGCGCTTGTAGTAGCCCTTCATGATGTTGTGGCCGCGGATGCAGATCTCCCCGGGCTCGCCGCTCTCGGTCACCACCGTGCCGTCATCCTTTTCGAGGCGGAGCTCGACTCCCCAAATCGGCAGGCCGATGCTGCCCGCCTTCTTCGGACGATCGTGAACGTTGAAACTGGCGACCGGTGACGTCTCGCTGAGCCCGTAGCCCTCGAGGATGCTCACCCCGTGCTTCTCGTCGAAGGCCTTCATGACCTCGACCGGCATCGCCGCCCCGCCGGAGACGCATAGCTCGAGGCTCGAAATGTCGTATTCGCCCGCTTTCGCGTGGTGCAAGAGCGCAAAGTACATGGTCGGAACCCCCGCGAAGAGCGTGACTCGATGCTTTTGCATGAGGCCGAAGGCCGCGTCGGGATCGAAGCGCGGCAGCAGCACCACCGTGCCCCCGGCCCCGAGCACGGCGTTCTGGATCACCGTCTGGCCGAAGCTATGAAAGAGCGGCAGCGTGCCGAGGGCAACCGTGCCCTCGTGCATGGGCATGAGCTTCGTGCCGGCGTACTCCGCGTTGTAGAACATGTTGAAGTGGGTGAGCTCGGCGCCCTTGGGGCGGCCCGTCGTCCCGGACGTGTAGAGCATCACCGCCGTATCGTCGGGCATCGTGTCGGGCAGCTCGGTGACCGGCTGCGAAGTACCGATGAGGGCGGTCATGTTGTGCGCGCCTTCGGGGGCGGAGACGTCTGACGGATCGGCCTTGGCGACGATCAGATGTTTGCAGTACTCGGCTCGGGCGAAGCCCGCCTGGGCTTGCTCCAGGAAACCCTCCCAGACGATCAGCGCCACCGCGTCGGAGTCATCGAGATGGTAGGTGACCTCGTCCGGGGCGAGCAGCACGTTCATCGGGACGACCGGCGCACCGACGTAGTGGGCGCCGTAGTAGGCGATGGTGAACTGGGGCACGTTCGGGAGCATCAACGCCACGTGCTGGCCGCGTCCGACGCCGAGTTTTTCGAGGGCGCCGGCGAAGCGCTGCACATAGTCATGCAGCACGCCATAGGAGAGCGTCGATTCACCGATGACGAGGGCCGTCCGGTCGGGATTCTTCTTGGCGCTCTCGCGCAGGACCACTCCGAGATTCAGGCTCATCGTCTGCTCCAATCGAACGGGGCGCCGAAGATACCAGAATTGTGCGCGCCCCTACGCCGCCAGCGGTGCCCTCGGTGCCATGAACCATGGGTGCACGGCTGATGCTGCGAAGCATGCAGCCGTGTGACCGCCCGAGCCCGCTCAGGCCGGGGTTCGCCCGCGCCGGCGGGGCCGCACGACCACCGCCACCGCGAAGGCGATGAAGAAGAGAGAGAAGAGGAACGACGTCGGCGATTCGTTCGAGTTGGTGCGACCCGGGGTCGTCGAGACGTCGGCGTTGACCCCGTTGTTGACGAGGATACGGCCGGGGCGCCTTCCGAGCATCGAGGCTTGAAGCACCAGATCGTCGGCGAGGGCGCTCGCCGGGAGTTCGGCACGCATTCGGGTCACGGTCACGGCGCCGGGGATGTGTCGCGTCGCCACGTCCCAGTCGCCCTGGGGTCCGTGATAGGCGCCGTCCACGTAGGTGACCCACTGAGACGCCGTGGGTGGATAGATCGCCGACGAGAACTCGGTGAGCCAGGTCCGGCCGTCGTTCGAGGCGAGCACGTCGGCGACGACGTCGTCGTAGTTGAAGGCGCCGGTCGCCCAGTCGTAGTAGAGGTCGGCACTGTCGACTTCGGCGTTGGGGAAGTTCTGCGCCTCCCAGCGACCCTCGGCGATCAGGAAGAGCTCGAGGGAGACCGTGGTGCCGATGCCCGCCGCGATCATGCGCAACGGGAAGGATACCTGGGCGCCCGGAGTGGTGACTCGGACCGGCTGCATCTGTGAAACGCCGGCCGTCGGGGAGAGCCGGAGGACAACGAAGTTCATGTCCTGGGCGACGTAGTGATCGATGGTCGGCAGGAGCGTATCGGGGACCGCGTAGTCGTTGTCCGTCAACCAGCCGACGAGGCTGCCGGCGTCATCGGCGCCGATGGTGACCGTCTCGTAGGGCCCGACGACCTCTTGGGAGTAGATCGTGACGTTCGAGGCGGTTGGGCCGGAGCCCCCGTCAGACGCCGAGCAGCCGAAGCCGCCGCCCCCGGTCGAACTCACGGGACCCTGGAGCGTCACTCGGGTTTGGTCGGCGAGGTACTGAAAGAACAATTGATCGGCCACGTCGATATCGACCTCTTGGCCGCCGGCGACCGGGAGCACCCATACGA
>JAFDCW010000138.1 GCA_019312705.1 Deltaproteobacteria bacterium | reverse complement strand
GAAATCCGCAACAGCGCCGAGGCCCTGCTCTATACGAGCGGAAAAGCGGTCGAAGAGTGCGTAGACCTCGTCGCCGCGGACATCATCGAGGGGGTGCAGGTCGACATCGACAGCCTCCGGCTGATGATCGAGAGCGGCGGCGACGCCATCTCCCTCAAAGAGGCGCTGCAATCCCTCGAGCTCTCGGCCTACCGCATCGCCGAGTCGATGTACGGCGGCATGGATGACCTCGTTGATGTGCCGCCAGAAGAGCCCGTCGCCGAAGGCAGCGAAGAGTAGGCCGCCCACTCACGCCATTCGCCTCCGGTCCCAATCCCGGCTCCGGTCGACTGGCGTCGCCCTTTCGCCTTCTTGGGAACGGCTTACGTCCTCGGGGCCGCCCTCGAAATACCTCTGGTATTCCTTCGGCCTGCCCCTGCGGTCGCGCTCGGCGACTGACGCAAGTGGACGACCTACGGGCGAACTGACGCAAGTGGACGCCTTACGGGCGAACCGAACCGGGTCAGAGGGCGCAGTTTACGAGGCGCGGCTCGGAGACCAGGGTCACGCCGAAGCGGTCCTCTACCGTAGTGCGAACTTCCCGGGCGAGGTCGAGGAGGTCTTGGGTGCGAGCTCCCCCGTGGTGGACGAGGCCGAGGGCGTGGCGGGTTGAGATGCCGACGTTCCCGCGGCGGGTGCCCTTGGCGATGCCAGCACGCTCGATGAGCCACCCTGCCGCGAGCTTGGTGAACCCTTTTCCCGCGGGGTACCTCGGCACGTCCCCGGGGTCCTGGACGAGGCCTTCGGCGACCGCGAGGGACACCACGCGGTCGGCCTCGGCATCGGGGACGACGGGGTTGGTGAAGAAGGACCCGGCCGACCGCCGATTGTCGTCTTGGGGGTCCAAGACCATCGACTTGGCGCGGCGAAGAGCGATGACCTGGTCGCGGACGCGGCGAAGGCTCGGCGCGGCGCCCCCGACTTCTGCCGCAAGGGCACGCTGCAGCTCGCCGTAGCGGACCGCGGGAGCGCCGCTCACCTCGAGGCGAAAGGTGACCGAGAGCACGACGTGGCGGTCGGGCTCACGCTTGAACGAGCTCTCGCGGTAGGAAAACCCGCAGTCCGCAGGCGTGATGTCGCCGATGCCGGCGCTCTTTCGGTCGAAGGTCCGGACACGCACGATCGTTTCGGAGACCTCTTGCCCGTAGGCACCGATGTTCTGGATGGGCGCCCCGCCGACGAAGCCGGGGATGCCGCTGAGGCACTCGAGGCCCGCGAGGTCCCGGCCGACGGTTTCGGAAACCAACGCGTCCCAGGGCTCACCGGCCGCCGCTGTCACCTCGACGCAATCTTCGTCCTCGTCATCCTCTTGGAAGCTCACGCCGCGCAGGGCGCCGAGATGCATGACCAGGCCGTCGAATCCCGCGTCACCGATCACGATGTTCGAGCCGCCGCCGAGGAGCAGGACCCGATGACCGCCGTCGGCCGCCCAGGCGAGGGCTTCTTGCACTTCGTCCTCGCTGGCTACGGAGACGAAGTAGCGCGCAGGTCCGCCGAGTTCGAGAGTGGTGAGCGGGGCCAGGGGCACCTGCTCTCGGAAGTTGAGGGCCACGGCGCGCCAGGGTAGCAGTCCGTTGATTGGCTGTTAACATGCCACCGGTGAAACCCGCCCTGCTCCTCCACGTCGCCGCGTCCTTGGGCGGCCTCTTCGCTGTCGTCGGAGGCTTCGTGCTCCCGGACGCGAGGGTGGTCGCGGCCGGAGGCCTCGCGTTGATCATGGGAGGGATCGCGGCCTTCACCTCGGGACGCACCTTGACCCCCACCGGGTGGGCAGCCCCGGAGGATCTCGCGGCGATCACCGACCCGGAACACCGGGCCGCGACCGAACGGGCCGTGGCGTTTCTCGTCGGCAGCCTGTTGATCGTCGTCGGCGGCTTGATCCTAGCCGCGTCGATCGTGAAGGCTGTTGGCTGAACCGGACCGCGGGTCGCGCTCCTCGGAGTGACCAGATGAACTGAAGGCGCTCAGTTGCGTCAGTCGGCGAGCGCCCCCGCAGGCGCAGGCCGAAGGAATACCAATGGTATTTCGAGGTCTGCGGCGAGGAGGAAAGCCGGCGAATGGCGTGACTGAGCGTCTTCAGCGGGACGTGATCCGTTCGAGACCGCCCATATACGACCTCAGTGCCTCGGGCACCACGATGCTTCCGTCGGCCTGTTGGTACTGCTCGAGGATGGCGACGAGGGTGCGGCCGATGGCGAGGGCGGAGCCGTTGAGGGTGTGCACGAGGCGGGGCTTGGCCTTCTTCTCGCCGGGCTGGGCCCCGGGGCGGTAGCGAATCTTGGCGCGCCGCGCCTGGAAGTCGCCGAACCACGAGCAGCTCGAAATTTCGCGGAAGGTATCCTGGGCCGGCAACCACACCTCGAGGTCGAAGGCCTTGTGGGCAGAAAAACTCATGTCGCCGGCGCAGAGCTGGACGACGCGGTAGTGGAGGCCGAGGCGCTGGAGGACCTGTTCGGCGTGACCTCGGAGGACGTCGAGCTGAGCCTCGCCGTCTTCCGGGCGGCAGAAGCGTACGAGCTCGACCTTGTCGAACTGGTGCTGACGGATGAGGCCCTTCGTATCTTGGCCGTAGCTTCCGGCCTCGGCCCTAAAACACGCCGAATACGCCGTGTAGGCGACGGGAAGGTCTTTGCCGTCGAGGATCTCGTCGGAATGCAGATTGGTGACCTGCACCTCGGCGGTCGGTGCGAGGTAGAGGTCATGGCCTCCGTCTTTGTCTTCTTGGTGCTGCTTCCAGCCCTCGGCGGACGCGATCTTGAAGAGGTCTTCTTCGAACTTCGGAAGCTGGCCCGTACCTCGGAGGGCGGTGTCCTTGACCAGGACCGGGGGCCAAATCTCCGTGTAGCCGTGCTCGGTCGAATGCAGATCGAGCATGAAGGCCATCAGCGCTCGTTCGAGGCGCGCGCCGTGGCCTTTGAGCACGGCGAAGCGCGAGCCGCTGATCTTTGCGCCCCGTTCGAAATCGATGATGTCGAGGGCCGTGCCGAGGGCGACGTGGTCCTTCGCCTCGAAGCCGAGGTCGGGCTTCTTGCCGTGCACGAGGATCTCGACATTGCCCGCCTCGTCGAGGCCGTCCGGGGACGACTCGTGGGGAAGGTTCGGGATATCGTGGAGGATCTCCCGGAGGGCGGATTCGGCCTCGGCCTGGCGCGCCTCGAGGCCTTTGATCAGCTCGCCGACCTCTTTCATCTCGGTGCGCGTCTGAGCGAACTCGCCCGACTTCTTGTCGGCGATCAGCCCCATCGCCTTGCTGACCTCGTTGCGGGTCTGGCGCAGAGCCTCGACCTCGACGATGACCTCACGGCGGGTGGCTGCGGCCTCGGTGAGGCGCGCCAATGTCGCCTCATCGTCATAGCCCCGGCGGGCGAGGCCGGCGCGCACATCGTCGAGGTTTTCGGTGACGAAACGTTGGTCGAGCATGGGCGACGGCATACACCAGCGGTGCGCAGGTGGCCAGTCGGGGCGGTGGTCGAATCAGCTCAGTGGCAGCGGACCTGGACGTCGGGCTGGGGCATCGCAGTACAGGTATCGGTGCCCCCGCATGTCACGTAGGTCCCCGTGGCCCCACACTCGGGAGCGGCGGTCTCCCATCCGCTGCCGGTACAGCCGGAAAGGGTCATGGTGCAAGCGCTGTAGACCCCTCGCCCACCGTAGCGGATGACCGCCCCGTCGCAGTCGAAGTCCCAACCCCCAACCGCGCCGGTGCGCTCTTGTGCGTAGTAGAGGGTCGTTCCGGGGTGGGCCCGGCTATCGTTGTCGTCGCAATCGCCGGAGATGGGCGTGGTGCGATCGGGGCACCTCGTGCCGCAGACGAAATAGGGTGCGCCCGCCCCGAAGCCGTCCCGATCCGAGTCGTCGTAGCAAGCGAAGTCGGTGGACGCGGCCATGAGTTCACAGGTATGGCTCGGGCCGCAAACGGTCGGGAGACAGGGGTCGTCAACGGAAACCGGGGACGACGCGCAATCTGCCGCGGTCTCACAAGTGAGGTAGCAGTCGGGTTCGCAGCCGTCGCCGGCAACGTTGTTGGCGTCATCGCATTGTTCACCGGGGTTGAGCACGCCGTCACCGCAGGCGTCCGTGGGGATCCCGACGGCGGAGCAGTAGCCCGCGGCCGCACAGGTACCAGAGCGACCGGCGGCGTCTTCACACATCGTCATGGACACCGGAGGATCCCCGGGGCGGCACCGGTGGCCGTTGCACCATTCGGCGCCATTGCAGGGACGACCGTCATCGCAGTCAGCGTTCGCTGCGCACGCCCAGTTGCAGTCGTTGCCGCACTGATCGAAGTCGTAGCCGTCGCCGTCATCGCACTGCTCCCCGGCGGCGGTGTCGACGAAGCCGTCACCGCACCATGACGCGACGCAATCGCCGCCCCGGCAGATCTGTCGTTGGACCGCCCCCCGACCGCACGGCGTCCGGTCGGGGAGGCCCTCGCAAGTCGGCGGTGGATCCGTCGGGTCTCCCTGATCCACGGGGCCCGCGTCCGCCCTGCCCATGAGCGTATCGAGAGCCGCGTCGATGGGGCCGGCGTCGACCCTGCCCGCCTCGCCCGGGCCGCCGTCCATGCCGCCGCCGGCGTCCACGTCGGGGAGCGTGCCGGTGTCCGGTGCGCCCCCGGGGTCGAGTAACAATCCGCAGCCGGCGGAGGACAAAAAGAACGCTGAGGCCAGACCAATCGAGAGAGCAGCTCGGTACATCATCGAATCCCCACTATAAATAAGCTTGTCAATGTTAGCTCGGAGAGGCCCACCGCGCAGTAGTCGTCGACGAGATGGCCTGCCTTTGGCTATGATCTGTGGGTGCATGTATCCGCACCACTCACCCGCTTTGGACTCCTCGGCGACGTGCACGCGGAAGACCAACGCCTCAGTCGCGCCCTGACCGAACTCGCGCACGCAAACGTCGACGCGGTGCTCGCGGTCGGCGACCTCATCGATGGTTTCGGCGACGCGGACCGAACGGTTGCGCTGCTCATCGAACACCAGGTGGTCGCCATCGCCGGCAATCACGATCGTTGGCTGCTCGCAGATACGATGCGCGACCTCGAAGGCGCGACCCTCGAAATCTCTGACGAGCCTCGCGCATGGCTCGCCGCGCTGCCGCCGACGCGAATCCTCGACACCACCCGGGGCAAGCTCCTGCTCTGCCACGGCGTCGGCGACGACGACATGGCAGAACTCCGCCCCGATACCCGCGGCTACGGACTGCAATGTGCCCTCGAGGGCATGTCCGCATTCGAGGGGGACGATCTGCGTTTCGCAGTCGGCGGCCACACCCACGACCGGATGGTGCGTGCCCTCGGCTCCGGCCTCACCTTCATCAACGCCGGCACCTTGAGCCGCAAGCGAAACGACGCCGGCTTCGGTCTCGTCGACCTCGAAGCCGGCACCGTGACCTTCTGGGACTTCTCCGGCGACGACATCCGCCGCGCCGCGGTCTTCGAGCTCTGAACGCCAAACGCCAAAGGGCGTCGGTCAGACCGACGCTTTCAAGATCTTGCGCGTCAGAGTCGCGATGCCCACCTCGGTTAGCTGCTCGTCGGTGAAGGCACGAAGGGCGCTAGAGGCCTCTCCATTGGCGTGGGTCGCCCGGTAGACGCTCACTTCGAGGCGCCGATGGGAGAGCACATGACGCACGCGCGGCGGGTCTTCATCGACGACGCGACCGGTGAGCCCGTGCTGGGCGAGTACCAAACGGGCCGCGGCGACGCCTGCGCCCTCTCCCGACGGCACACCAAAGAGCCCGCCGAAGAGGCTGCCGCCCCCCTTCACCAGCCAGGTCGTATCGCGGCGCCGGGGCACGACCGCCACCATGGTGACCTCCCGCGGCTTCTTCTTCTTTTTCGGAACCGGTAGCTCGTCGACCCTGTCGGCCTCGCGAGCGCCGCATTCGCCGCGCACCGGACAGGCATCACACGACGGGCTCTTCGGCGTGCAGACGAGAGCGCCGAGCTCCATGAGGGCCTGGTTCAAGTCGCCGGGGCGGGGCCCCGCGGCGAGGCCTCCGGCGAGGGCCCAGAGCTGCTTGTCGGACGCCGCCGTGCCGAGGGGCGCGTCGATGGCGTGCAGCCGGGACAAGACCCGGGCGACGTTGCCGTCGACGATCGCTTCGGGGAGGCCAAAGGCAACGGAGCCGATCGCGCCACAGGTGTAACGGCCGACGCCCGGCAGGGCCCTGCGCGCCGCGGCATCCCGGGGAACCTGGCCGCCGTAGCTCGCGACGACCTCTTTGACCCCGGCGTGCAGCAGCCGGGCGCGGCGGTAGTAGCCGAGGCCGCTCCACAGAGACATCACCTCGTCTTCGCCTGCTTTGGCGAGCGCCGACGGCGTGGGGAAGCGCTCGAGGAAACGCCCGTAATAGGGAATGACCGTATCGACCCGGGTCTGCTGGCACATGATCTCCGAGACCCAGATGGCGTAAGGGTCGCGGGTCCGGCGCCAGGGCAGGTCACGAGCGGCGGTGTCGTACCAGGACAGGAGGATTTGTCGGACGGTGGTGGACATGGGCGGCAAGAAGGCGACAGGGCGGGAGGGCCCGTTGAAGAAAGGCGAGCATGTCACTCCGAGGTCGCGAACGCTCGCTCGGCGAGGCAACCTCGACTATCGTGCTCTCTGATGAACCTCCGCATGGTGACGGTATTGCTCGTGCCGGGCCTGCTCCTGGGCGGCCTCCTGGTCCTGCTCGCGGGATGCGAGGGATGCGGTAACGACGCGGCGACGTCGACGACCGGCAGCGCGTCGACGGGCACCGAAACGACGGGCGGCGCTGCGACTGAAACCGAGGCAGCTTCAGCCGATTCCGACCTTCAAGCTGTCCCGGGAGCGCCGCCGACCCTCGGACTCACGGTCGAACCCGGCTTCGACGGCGCAGCGTCCTTGGTCGTCGAGAACCGCGGCTCCGAGCCCGTCGAACTCTCGTCGACATTGGTCCTCGAGCGCGAAGAAGACGGCGCCTTCGTTCCAGTGTCGGGCATCGCCGGCCTCGCTCTGCGCTTCGACTGCGAGCCGCCCCCCCGGTGCCTGACCCTCATCCCGGGCGCCGCCCTGCACCCGCCTCCGTGGAACGGCATGCTCGGCGACGCCCAGTGCATTTGCACGCGCTGCGGCGACGCCCCCACGGGAACCTACCGCTTCGTCGTGGCCACCTGCGGCGCCGGCCACCGGGTCACGAGCCCGGCGTTCACGCGGTAGCGCCTTCACCACAGCTCACCGTCCCGGAGCTGCCACTGCTCGTTCGTCAGCCGTTCACCGAACCACGCGTCGTGGGTGACGAGGACCAGGGCGCCGGTGTAGTCCGCGAGGGCCTCTTCGAGGCGCTCGATGGCGGGAAGATCGAGGTGGTTCGTGGGTTCGTCGAGAACGACGCATGACGCCCCGGTGCCGAGGGCCCAGGCGAGAGAGAGCTTTTTGGCCTCGCCGGGAGACGGCAAGTCGGCCACGAGCACCCGCCTTGGATCCGAGCCGAGCACGCCAACGATCGACAGGACCCGGCCGCGGTCAGCCGGACAGAGTTCGAGGACCCGTCGAACGCAAGCGCGACGGGCTTCGTCACCGAGTTCTTGCGGCAAGTAGAAGGTCCCGTCGGCGGGCAGCGCGGCGACGAGGGCGGCGAGCAGCGTGGACTTGCCCGCGCCGTTGTCCCCGGTGATGCGAACGCGGCTGTCGCGGTCGAGGACCTGGGATATGGGGCCGAGCAGTCGCCGGGTCCCGGCTCGGAGCTCGGGCAGGAGCAGTGAGGCGAGGCGCACCCCAGGGCCCGCCTGGGCCTCGATGCGAACGCGGCCGCCGAGTTTGCGGTCCACCCGGGCATCGTCGGTTTCGGTCACGTTCCTTTGGTGGCGGGCCCGGAGGCTGCGAACGCCGCGGGCGTGCACCGCTTCGGCCTTGGCGGCCCGGGCCTTGCGATTGACCGAGCGACCGTCCGAATCGCGGGGGCCCTTGATGCGCCCCTTCTTGCCGATGCTCTTGTGCGCCGCGGCCTGCCGGCGTCGACGGTCGTCGAGGGCGCGGGCGGTTCGGCGCTCTTCGGCGCGGGCCCGATTCCGGGCGCTGCGTCTCGCTTCGCCCTCCAATTCACGCACGGCGTGGGCCGCACCGTAAGCGCCCTCGAATACGCGGACCGCGCCATCATCGAGCCAAGCGGTCCGAGTGGTGAGGGACTCGAGGAACGCGCGGTCGTGGCTGACGATGACGCCCACGCCCTCGAAGTGCCGGAGTGCGCCCGTGAGGTGCGCCCGCGCCGACTGGTCGAGGTGATTCGTCGGTTCATCGAGGAGGAGCACGTCGGGGTCTTGG
>JAFDCW010000823.1 GCA_019312705.1 Deltaproteobacteria bacterium | reverse complement strand
CTTCGGCGACCAGGCTCCCGTCGACGCCCTCAAGGAGTTCCTGCTCAAGCTCTGGAACGTCTACAGCTTCTTCGTCACCTACGCCTCGATCGACGGGTATTCCCCCGAGGCCGACGCACCCGCCGTCGAGGACCGGCCCGACATGGATCAGTGGATCCTCGCCGAGCTCGACTCGACCGTCCGTGAGGTGCGGGCTGCCCTCGACGGCTACACCAGCAACATCGCCGCCCGGCGCCTCGCTGCCCTCGGCGATTCCCTCAGCAACTGGTACGTTCGGCGCAGCCGCGCCCGCTTTTGGGCTGCCGGGGACGACGCCGACAAGCGCGCCGCCTTCGCGACGCTCTACGAAGTGCTGGTCGACTTCTCGAAGCTGCTCGCGCCGTTCACGCCATTCCTCGCAGAGACGCTCTACCAGAACCTGGTTCGCAAGGGAGACGACGGCGCCCCGGTCTCCGTGCATCTGGCGACCTTTCCGGACCCCGATGACGGGCGCCAGGACGACACCCTCCGTGAGCAAATGGAGACGGCCCGCGCGATCGTGGGCCTCGGCCAGCGGGTACGCACCGAGGAGAAACTCAAGGTTCGCCAGCCCCTTTCTCGCGCCATCCTAGTCGTCGCCTCGGAGACCGAGCGTGCGGCCATCGAACGCTTCGGCTCCGCCATCCGCGAAGAGCTCAACGTGCACGCGGTCGAGATCACCGACGAAGCCGAGAAGTACGTGCAGCTGACCCTGGTGCCGAACTTCCGCGCCCTCGGGCCGAAGCTCGGCAAGCGCATGAAGGCCTGCAAGCAGGCCCTCGCGGCCGCCGACGGGGCCGCCCTCAAGGCTGCCCTCGACCACGCCGGCGAGGCCTCGCTCCCGATGCCCGATGGCGACCCCGTCATCCTCGGACCCGAGGAGATCGAGATACGCTTCACCGCCAAGGAAGACTTCGCCGCCGCCAGCGAGAAGGGCCGCGTCGTCGTCCTCGATACCCACCTCGACGACGCCCTCCGCCGGGAAGGCATGGCCCGAGAGGTCATCAACCGGGTGCAAAGAGCTCGCAAGTCGCAGGACCTCGCCTTCGACGACCGGGTCGAGCTGCAATATCGGGCGACCGGCGAGTTGGCGAAGGCCCTCGAGGAGCACGGCGAGCACATCGGCCGGGAAGTCCTGGCGACGGCGTTCGGCCCCGGAGAGGGGACCGACGGGGCCACGCTGCACGAGACCGACGTCGAGGGCGCCGCGTTCGCCTTCTGGCTCGCCGTTTCGGGAGGCTGACCCCGCAGATCCCCGGAGAGGCGGGGTTCAGGCTGGCGCCTAGGGGGCGCTGGCTCTAAACCAGAGTCGTGAATGGGGATCACGATAGCCCGCTCGCGTCTCCGGACGAGGGCGCGGTTTGGTAGCCAAGCTCTTGGGCCTCCGGCCGGAGGATCGGCGCGGCGCGTTGGCGGGGTTTTCGACCCTCGTCTTGATCATGGCGGCCCACGCCATGCTCGAGACCGCTCGGGACACCCTCTTCCTCACTCACCTGCCCCCCGAGAGCCTTCCCTTCTGCTACCTGGGCATCGCCGCCCTGGCAGTGTTCGCCGCTCGAATCAACCAGCGTCTGCTCGCCCGGTGGGACAAGCGCCTGGTGCTCACGGCGACGCTCACGGTCGCCGCCGCCGTGACCCTGGGGCTCTGGGTCATGGTCGAAGGCGGGACCGAGCAGAGCCTCTACGTGCTCTACATCTGGTCGGGCCTGGTGGCGACGGTCACCGTGGTCCAGACGTGGCTGATGGTCGGCGACTTCGTGACCGTCTCCCAGGCCAAGCGCGTCTTCGGGGTGGTGGGTGCCGGCGCCGTGGTCGGTGCAACCGTCGGCTCCTTTGCCGCCGAGCGCCTCGTCGCCGAGTCAGACCCCCGGCACCTCGTCGGCGGCGCAGCTTTGGTCTTCCTGGCGGCGGCCCTCGAGGCCGCCTTCACCTTGCGCCATGCCGCACCGGCCTTCGCCGACACGCCGCGGCGCCCCCTCACCCGCGGGCTCGCAGCCGGAGCAAACGTGAGCATGCTGCGCAGCCAGCCCTACCTGCGGCGGCTCTTGCTCCTCGTCCTGGTCGGCACCGTGGTCTTCACCGGGTCGGACTACGTCTTCAAGTCCGTCGTCATCGCCGAAATCCCCGTGGCCGAACTCCCGAGTTTCTTCGCCCGCTTCTACCTCGGCCTGAACGTCATCGCGCTGCTCGTGCAGTTGCTGCTCTCCTCGTTCTTGCTGCGGGTCCTCGGGGTCAACCGCACCCTCCTGGTGCTCCCGGTGCTCATGCTCTTCGGGGTCGCCGGCGTCGGGGCCGGCTCGGCGCTCATCTCCGTGCTCTTACTCAAGGGGGCTGACGGTAGCCTGCGCCACTCCGTGCACCGGACGGCCACCGAGGTGCTCTACCTGCCGCTCCCGGCCGACGTCCGGGAGCGCTTCAAGGTCATCATCGACGCCGTCGGCCAGCGCGGCGGGCAGGCCGCAGCGTCCCTCGCGATCCTCGGCGCCGTCTACCTGGGCGCCGGCACCGCGCATCTGGCAATGGCCCTGGGCCTCTTGATCACGGTTTGGCTGCTCACCCTCTTGGACATCGAAAAACACTACGTGCAGCTCTTTCGCGGCAACCTCCGGGCGGGGACCATCGACACGCGAATCAGCCTCACAGCCCTAGACCTGCACTCCCTCGAAGCGCTCATCGGCGCCCTCAATAGCGAAGACGACGGCGAGG
>JAFDCW010000822.1 GCA_019312705.1 Deltaproteobacteria bacterium | reverse complement strand
GAGATCGGGGCCCGGCTGCGCAAGGCCGATGAAGCCTTCGACGTTGCGTACTACGGCGACGTGCGCGCATGCGGTTGGGCCGGGGGGCTGCCGGTGCGAGACGCGGCCGGCGTCGTCGTTGGCTCGGTCGCGGTCAGCGGCCTCCCGGAGCTCGAAGACGAGCGCATCGCCGGGATCGGAGTGGCGGCCATCGAGCAGTCATTGGGCCGTGTGGAGCAGGCCTCAGAGACGTGAGTTCGACCCTGGGGGCTGTCATGTCGACGGGGCCCGCCGGCCTGATCCCGCGTGCAACCTGCGTTCGGCTCGACAGCGCGCTACGAACGGTCAGCATCGGGTCATGCCCCTATTCGAGTACAAGTGCGTGAGCTGCGATCACGAGTTCGAAGAGCTCGTCTTTGGGGACGCGAAGGTCGAGTGTCCGGAATGCAAAGCTGGGGAGCCGCGGAAGCTCATGAGCGCCCACTCGGTTGGTAAGAGCTCTGCCGGGGCGAGCCCCGCGCCGGGGCCCTGCGGCACTTGCCCCGGCCAGGGCGGCGGCGCATGCGGTCTCAACTGAGGCGGACCTGAGAGCCTTCCTGGACGACGCGTCCTCGGGGTCTACCTAGAGGGCCGTGAGCAGGATCGTCATCGCTGCGGTCGTCTGGGCCCTCGGGGCGTGCAGCAGCAACGGAGCGCCCGAGTCTGGTGCGGCGACTTCCGGGTCCGCTAGGCCTCCGGTCTCCGAGGCGAGCCCCGTGACGCGCCAGTCGTCGCCTCCGGCGGAAACCGATCCGTGGGCGGCCCGGCGACGCGACATGGTGACGACGCAGCTCGCGGGCCGGGACATCGACGACCAGCGTGTGCTCGACGCCATGGGCGTGGTCCCGCGACACCAATTCGTCCCGGCCTCCGAGCAGGCTTCCGCCTACGAGGATCATCCGCTGCCCATCGGCC
Organism: Deltaproteobacteria bacterium; assembly: GCA_019312705.1. The sequence continues at coordinate 1,793 of JAFDCW010000822.1, read as the reverse complement.
TCGGGCAGACGATCAGTCAGCCTTACATTGTGGCGATCATGAGCCAGCTCGCGGAGGTGCATCCGCCCTGCAAGGTGCTGGAGGTTGGCACGGGGTCCGGGTATCAGGCAGCGGTGCTCAGCGAGATGGGCTGCGACGTGTGGTCCATCGAGATCGTCGAAGAGCTTGCGGCGCGCGCCACCGCAGCTCTCGACCGCTTGGGTTACGGCCGCATTCATACCCGCGCCGGGGATGGCTACGGCGGGTGGCCCGAGCATGCGCCCTTCGACGCAGTCCTGATCACGGCCGCCCCCCCGCGCATCCCCGAACCCTTGCTCTCCCAGCTCCGGGTCGGTGGCCGTCTGGTGGCCCCCGTGGGCGATTGGGTTCAGGAGCTCGTCGTCATCACCCGCACGAGCGCGGGCTTCGAGCGGCGCAACGCTTTCCCGGTGCGATTCGTGCCCATGACCGGCGAGGTGCGTGAGCGCTAGCGCTCTCCTCGGCGTCGGTGCTGCATTCAGTCCTGCGGGGCGAAGATGAACGGATAGGAGAACTGCACGCCGCCGCCCTCCGGCCCAACGCGCCATCGCAGGCGCCGGATGACGCCGACCACGCACGCCCCGAGGGCTGGGGCACCGGTCGAATTCTCGATCGCCAAGGCTTCGCTGACCGTTCCCCGCTCTTCGATGGTGAACTTGACCACGACCCGGCCACTGAGGCTCGGGTTGGGACCCAGGGCGGTCTCGTAGCAGCGCCGAAGGGCACTCTGGCGCATCCGGATCATGCGCACTACTCGAGCCTCGTCGAAGATGCCGGTTCCGCCAATGGCGTCGCCGGGCCCGAGGTCGACATGAACGTTCACCTCCTGCTCCACGACCGCGGGGCCCTCGGCTACGGCGATGCCACCTTGGCCAGACCGCCGGATGCGGGCGAAGTCACCTCGCTGGCCCGAGTCGCCGCCACCGGTGCGCGGACGGAGACGGCCGCTCTGGTTGTCGGCAATACGCACCCCTGCCGCCTGAGCCATGATCTCGGCGGCGTTGGTGGTGACGTGGCCTTCGGCGAGGACCTCGTTGAGTGCGCCATCGCCGAAGGCGCCGATGATCAAGGCTTCGGCCTGGGCCCGGGCCTCCTGGACAATGCGCGCGGTCGCCTCGCTCTGGTTCTCCTGCGCCGGGAGCGCGTCGTTCACACGCGGGGCGTCGTTGTGGGCGATGACGGGGTCCGGGACCGGGCTGCTGTCCGCCGCATCTGCCGCATCCGGGATGACGGCTTCGTCGACCAGACGCGAGGGCTCCGGTGGAGGCGCAGGCTCCTCGAGGATCATCTGTTGATAGTGCTCGGGGATCGCGGCGAGGTTCTCCTCGATGGGCCAGTCGGCGCTCTCGAGGAGGACGATGGTGCTCAGGAAGACCGCGTAGCTGAGCACCACCAGGGCGGTGAATCCCCAGTCGATGCCTTTTACGAAACCGCCGCGAGCTGCCGCCGGCAGCTGGGGCCGGGGTTGGGCGGGGGGGGACGTTACGAACTGAAAGAGCACGGCCGCGTCGCCCACCGAGATCTTGCCGCGGGAGTTGTCGTCGAGCCTGACCTGGTGGTGGGCGCCGACGCTTCGGGCCACCCCCGATGCGCGCAACTCTTCGAACCCCTTTACTCCGCCGGGGAGGGCGACGCGCCCGGTCATCGCGGCAGTAAAGTTGAGAACGTAGTGACCTCCGACGAACTGAAAGAGCTCGAAGGACGGTGGAAGGTCCGGGGCCTGGACGATGAAGACGTTCTTTTCGGAAGGGCCGACCGAGACGGCCCCGCGCTTT
>JAFDCW010000821.1 GCA_019312705.1 Deltaproteobacteria bacterium | reverse complement strand
CGCTCCTCGACCCGAGCTGACCCGAGAGGCCTGGGAGCCCTCAGTCTCCGAACGCTTTGGCCTCGAAGCGAGTCATCAAGAGCGCCCCAAAGCCCGCCAGGACGGCGACCACCGTGAGCAGCGAGCCCAGGGCCGGCACGAGCGACGCGAAGTAGAGGACAGCGACGCCCGCGCCGAGCTGAAGGACGGGTTTGCCCTTCATCCCTGTGAGCGGAAGCGCCGCCCCGAGGACCGAAGCGCTGGCGAGGAGGCCGACGTAACCGCCAAGGACCGACAGTACGGCCAACACCACCGCCGCCGGGATGCCGAGCACCGTCACGAGGAGAACGATGAAGGTCACCGCCGCCCCGAAGATGCCCATGACGCCCGCGCCAACCGAGCGAAAAGGCGCTCGGACGAGGGTTCGGCGCAGAGCATCGAGGCGCGCCGGGGCGAGGGTGAGCAGGAGCACTCCGAAGACGAAGAGCAAAGCGTGGCTCGCCGCGCCGCGCAGCGCGTCCTCGATCCATCCCCCGAAGCCTCTCGATTCTTCGTCCTCGTCTGCGTCGATACGCACGTCGACATTGCGATGGTCGTCGATCGAGATGTCCGCGTCGTCGACGTTGACGCCGACCCGCCCACCGCTGACGTGTGCCCCGTCCTCGACCTCGACCTCGCCGCCCATGGTGACCATGCGCCCGTGCACCGTCGCCCCGGAGTTCACCTCGATGTCGCCACCCATGCTGACCATCTCGCCGTAGACGACGCCGCCGTCCTCGACTTCGATTTCGCCCCCGAAGCTGGTGACGGTACCCCAGACCGTGCCTTCGACCACGACGTCCCCGCCGGTCGAGGTCACGTTGCGGACCTGTTCTCCGGCGCGAACGTGCAGGTCGCCGCCGAACGACTCGCGGTCGCGCAGCGAAGCGGGCGGGACCTTGGTGGGTGCCACGGGCGCAGCGAGGGGCACTGGAGCGACGGGCGCCTCGACGGCGACTGGTATTGCCGGGCCCAGCGGAGTCGAAGGAGTCGAAGGAGTCGAAGGAGTCGAGGGCTCGTCCGGCACGGCAACCGCGGCCGCCTCGGGGGTCAGGACCAGAGCCGTTTCGGTGCGCCGGGCTGTGACCGGGTCGTCGCCGAGCAGCGTCTCGAGGACGAGGCGGAGCTCCGCGTCCTGGACGTCGAGGGTCACCCGGCGCCCGTTGCTTTCGAGCTGCGACACGTAGCCGAGACCCGCGGACGCCGCGGCCTCCCGGAGGGCGACGTTCAGGTCTTCGTCGGTGACGGCGAGGGTGACGAGGTGCCCTTCGTCCGGCGACGGCCACGGGCCCTCGAAGGACAGAGCGTGGGCCCCCGGGGGCACGCCCGCCGCAGCGACGAAGACTACGCCGAGGGTCAGAAAGAGGGTGAGGACCGGCGACGGGTCACGGCCGCCGGCCTGAACCAGGCGCCGGAGGGGTAGGCCGACCACCGCGAGGACCAGAAAACCGACCACCGCAATGAGGCCCCAGCCCCCGGGTACAAAAGCACCGACCAGTCGATCGACGCCGCCCCCGAGCAGCAACGCGCCGCGGACAAAATCGACGACCGCCGTGAGGCTGGGCCGCGAAAGTAGGGCGAGGACCGCGGTCGCGGCGATGCCGAGGACCCCGGCGCCGGCGAGGGTCGCGAGGGACGGGCGCGGATAAGCCGGGGCGGGAGCCTTCGCGAGGGCCCCCGCGATCATCGCATCGAGGTTCTCGAACTCCGGGGCTTCGGCGGCGAGGGAAAAGGAGATGTCCCGGGATACTTCGCGGACCTCGATGAGCCGCTCCTGGCACGCCTCGCAACGGGCGACGTGCAGGCGCAGGTCGTCGGCGACGAGGTCGTTGCGACCGTGGGCGACGGCCTCGAGGGCCGCTTCATCGAGGTGCTCGGTCACGAGCTCTCCTCCCGCGTCGATTGCTCAGGTGTCTCTTCCATCTCTTGCATCGCCTGGCGAAGCTTTTTGCGCGCCCGGTGCAACCAGGTCATCACGGTGCCCAGGGGCACGTCGAGGGTAGCGGCGATCTCTTCGTACGTCGCCTCGTGAAAATGAAAGAGCACCACGGCGGCGCGTTGGTTTTCCGGCAACGTCTCGAGGGCCGAGGTGAGTTGGGTCGTCCCGGCCCGGGCCACGGCGAGGCGCTCAGGGTCGGGGGCGGCGCCGGGGGCGAGGTTGGTCTGCGTCTCACCGTCGGCGAGGAAGGCCGCCTTCTCGAGGCTCCCGCGACGAAGGCGGTCGCGGCAGGTATTGCGCGCAACGGTGAGCGCCCAGCTCTTGAAGGCCCCCTTGTCGGGGTCGAACTTCTCGATGTTGAGGACGATCTTTTCGAACGCCGCCTGCGCCGCGTCCAGACCGTCACGGGGCCCCGCGACGAAGTGGCAGAGCTGAGCCACGGCGCGCCCGTGCTCACGGAGCAGCTCTCCGAGGGCGTCCCGATCTCCCTGGGCAGCGCCGCGCTCGAGAGCGCGGTCCGGAGCGAGAGGCGCCGCCGGTGGGGCGACGACCGTGGGTGGCTCTTGAGCCATGGCGTAGACGAGCATGCCTGTTGCAGCCCCCTACGACCGAACTCTCATCGCTATTTCGGCTGAGTCCTTGATCACGTCAGTCGACGCCCTATACTGATCGTCCGTTTAGTGAAATGACCCATGGGGCTCGTCGCAGAAGGCTCTCGGAGCGAGGCTCTCCGTGCCAAAATCATTCATCATTTCCGGGGAGCGGTCCGC
>JAFDCW010000820.1 GCA_019312705.1 Deltaproteobacteria bacterium | reverse complement strand
CTCCTCGAAGACGACGCCCCTCGCAACGAGTGAGCCGAGGCGACCGACTCTGGGACACCGACCGTTCAGCGCTCGACGAGCACTTCGTCGAGGTCCTTCTTTTCGATCACCGGGACCTCACAGCCCTCGGCCGGATAGCCGACTGGAAGCAGCAGGTAGGGGCGCTCGTATTCCGGTCGGCCCAGGATCTTCCCGAGGAACTTCATCGGGCTCGGCGTGTGGGTGAGGGTCGCGAGGCCCGCGTGATGGAGCGCCGCGATGAGCATGCCGCAGGCGATGCCGACGGACTCCGCGACGTAGTAGTGGCGCTCGGCGGCGTCGGCTCCTCGGGTCTGGGCGAAGACGGCGATGAGCGCCGGGACGGTTTCGAGGAACGGCTTGTGCTCGTCCGTGCCGAAGCCACGGAGGTCGGCGAGCCACTTCTCGGTCGCCCGGCCTCCGTAGAATGCCCGCTCTTCCTCTTCGGCCCCGAGACGGATCTCACGCTTGAGGGCGGGGTCGGTCACCAGAACGAAAGTCCAGGGCTGCTTGTTGGCGCCGCTCGGCGCCGTCGCCGCCCCCCGGATGCACTCGCGGATGACCTCGAGGGGCACCGGTTCCGCGGAGAAGTCCCGTACCGAACGGCGGCGCGTGAGTTCTTCGCGCAACCCCTTCGCCCGGGCCAACATCTGGTCCTCGGGCTCTCGGCGGAAGTCCAGGGGATGGAAGTGCGGTGGGGGGCCGTCCGACATGGCAGGACTTGTACCACCGACCTCACTGGGCCGGGGAGGGCCCGAGATCGCCGGGGGGCGCCGCCGGGGCCTCTCCGGACCGGTCCCTTTCCCCCCACTTTGTCCTGACATTCTCTTGGAGTTGCCGAGAGTTTTCAAAGCCTCGCCGACTCGCGTTGACACCAACGTCGCTATGGCTAAACCTCCGGCCGTGCCGTACGCGCCATCCCACTTCGAGTGGACCTCGCGCATTGACGGCCGACTTGTCTCCGATGTGATCGGGGCGTCTGGACACCGGGTAAAGTAATGAGCTCGAAGCGCACCAAATTCATATTCGTTACCGGTGGTGTCGTGAGCTCCATCGGCAAGGGCCTGGCAGCTGCGTCGATAGGCGCGCTGATGGAGGCTCGTGGCCTCAAGGTCACCAACATCAAGCTGGACCCGTATATCAACGTGGACCCCGGCACGATGTCGCCTTTCCAGCATGGGGAGGTCTTCGTCACCGACGACGGGGCCGAGACCGACCTCGACCTCGGCCACTACGAGCGCTTCACCTCGACCCGCATGAGCCGGGCCAACAACTTCACGACTGGCCGCATCTACGATTCGGTCATCTCGAAGGAACGTCGGGGCGAGTACCTCGGCGCCACCATCCAGGTCATCCCTCACATCACCGACGAGATGAAGGCCCGGGTCCTGGACGCGGCTCGCCACGTCGACGTGGCTATCGTCGAAGTCGGCGGCACGGTCGGCGACATCGAGTCCTTGCCCTTCCTCGAGGCCATCCGCCAGCTCCGAGCCCAGCTCGGGCCGCACAACACGGTCTCGGTGCACGTCACCTTGGTTCCTCACATCGCGGCCGCCGGCGAGCTGAAGACCAAGCCCACCCAGCACTCCGTCAAGGAGCTCCTCGGCCTCGGCATTCAGCCCGAGATTCTCATCTGCCGTACGGATAGGCCTCTGCCTCGGAGCCTCAAAGAGAAGATCAGCCACTTCTGCAACGTGCCCGTCGAGGCCGTGATCTCCGCCGCCGATGTCGGCGTCATCTACGAACTGCCCATCGCTCTCCACGAAGAAGGCCTCGATACGCAGCTCGTCGAGATGCTCAACATCTGGTCCCGGCAGCCCGACCTCAGCGCCTGGAACCGCACCGGCGAGAAGATCCGCGACCCGAAAAACGGCGCGGTCTCCATCGCCATCGCCGGCAAGTACGTGCACCTCAAGGACTCCTACAAGTCGCTGCACGAGGCCCTCGTGCACGGCGGCCTGCACCACGACGTCAAGGTCGAGCTCACCTACGTCGACTCCGAGAAGATCACCCGGGACAACGTCGCCGATACCTTCGACCGCCACGACGCCATCCTCGTCCCCGGCGGCTTCGGGGACCGGGGCACCGAGGGCAAGGTCGAGGCCATTCGCTACGCCCGGCTCAACGGCATCCCCTTCTTCGGCATTTGCCTCGGCATGCAGATGGCCGTCGTCGAGTACGCGCGCAACGTCTGTGGTCTCGACGGGGCCAACAGCGCCGAGTTCGACCCGGACTGCCCGAACCCCGTCGTCGACCTCATGCCCGACCAGCGCGGCGTGAAGGACAAGGGCGCGACCATGCGCCTCGGCGCCTACCCCTGTGTGCTCGAGCCGGGTTCGATCGCCGAAAAGATCTACGGCAGCCGAGAGATCAGCGAGCGTCACCGTCATCGCTTCGAGGTCAACAACGAGTTCCGCGATCAGCTCGAGACCGGGGGCCTCTTGCTCTCCGGGCTGAGTCCTGACCGCCGCCTCGTCGAAATGGTCGAGCTCACCGACCACCCCTACTTCGTCGCCTGCCAGTTCCACCCCGAGTTCAAGAGCCGGCCCCACGAGCCGCACCCGCTCTTCAGCCGCTTCGTGAGCGCAGCGCTCACCCGCCGCGACGCCCGGGGCACCGAGCGCGAAGAGACCGTCGAGCAGCCCGACAGCAACATGGTCCACTGAGCCACGTTCCCCTGAGGTGGTCATCCCTTCGCCAGATCACTGACAGGG
>JAFDCW010000819.1 GCA_019312705.1 Deltaproteobacteria bacterium | reverse complement strand
CGCCATCATCATGGGCCTGGCCACGGTCGTGATGACCGTAGTGCTGACCTACATGGGCACGCCGGGATATGGCATCGAGACCCCGCCGGCGCAGAACATTCTGTCGCACCTGGTGCCGGCCACGCACCCCGGCCCGGTCAAGGAACTGCCCTGGGACGAGATCGGGGCCGGTCCACTCAACGAGGCCCGCGGTGTCGCCGGCAAGCGAACCTATTTTGTCTCCTATCCGGAGAGTTGGCCGAGTGATCCAGCCTACGCGGATAGCGATCTCTACGTCTTCGTGCTCGCCGAGGGCGTGGAGATGAACGAGGAAACGCATGGCCTGGCCGAAGACAGTGTCTTCCTACACCTCCTGCGCGAGTACAAGGCCGAGGTCGAGAACGAGCCCCTGCTGATGGCGCCGGTCGATGATGTTGCGGCGCTGGCCCAGGTCACGGTGGAGGAGACGGCACCGGGTCTCAAGTGGGTCGAATTCAAGATCACCTGGGACGAGATGCTCACCGACAGGGATGGCAACCCGGTCTCTAATGACGAAGGGCAGATCCTGCTCAAGCGCGAGAGCAAGGAAGTTCCCGAGCCCGACGTGCAGGTCGAGTCCGTCGCGGTACAACGAGAGTCGAACTACGCGTCGCATTAGCGCTCGAGCGCCGCGCGAGGAGAAAGTTTCATGATTACACGAGTTGAAATCACGTTGGGGCTGCTGTCGATGCTGGGTTTGATCGCCATCACCGCGATCGTGGGCATCGCGGAGTTTGGTGACCACGGACGCATGGCCCGCGCCGACCTCGGCTACGACATGCGCAGCATCGAGCGGGGCGCGCAGATGTTCGACGAGTACTGCGCTCCCTGCCACGGCTTCAACGCCGCCGGAGCGAATTGCCCGCCCCTGGACGAAAGCTCTGGGCTACACGCCGGCGGCCTCACCGAAGGTGTCGCCTGGCGCCTCGAGGAAGTCAATTGGGCCAAGGGTGATGCCTACGGCTACATCTACGCCTCCATCGCCGCCGGCAAGACGGTCTCCACCCGTCCGTATCGGTACCCGGCTCAAGAAGACAATGCGATGGCCATGCCGGCCTGGAGCCAGCACTACGGTGGGCCCTTGCGCGACGACCAGGTCGCCGATATCACCAACTACGTCGTGAACTTCCGCTCCTATTTCCCGGACGGCAGCGATCCCGATGCCCGGGAGAAGGCCTGCGAGTTCGTGCTCGACAGCATCGCAACATCCAATCCGAATTACCTCAGTGACTGCTACGAGCGGGTGGACCGGAAACCGCCGAAGCCCGAGCCGACCGCAGCGCCGAAGGTCGAGGCCATCGAGGACGCGGCGGACGAAGATGATGAGAGCGGCACCGATTCGGAGGACACGTCAACCGACGAGGATGCCGAGAATGCAGCCGATTCCGATGCCGAAGCTGAGACCGACGAGGATATCGCCGACGAGGACAAGGATGCGGTAACGGACGAAGACGAAGGCTGATCTTCGCGTCGACCGACAAAGAACTTCAGCGGGGCGGGCCTTCGGGCTCGCCCCGTTTTGTTTGCCCACCCCCGACTCGAGCGCTTCGGCTATCATGAGCCAATGAGTGGCATCGACGAAGTTCGCGACCGGCTCGATATTGTCGAGGTGGTCGGCGATTACGTGCAATTGAAGCGCTCCGGGCGCTCCTACAAGGGGCTTTGCCCCTTCCACGACGAGAAGACACCGAGCTTCATCGTCTTCCCCGACAGTGGCAACTGGCGCTGCTTTGGCGCCTGCGCGGTGGGGGGCGATGCCTTCGACTTTGTCATGCGCCTCGAGAATCTGGATTTCCGCGGGGCGCTCGAACACCTGGCCCGGCGCTACGGGGTGGTGCTCGAGCCCCCTACGCCCGCCGCTGCCGAACGCAAGAGTCACCGCGACCGTCTGCTCGAGGCCACCGCGGCGGCAGCCGAGTTTTTTCACGCCCAGTTGATGCGCACCCCCGCCGCCGAGCCGGCCCGGGACTATCTGCGCCAACGCGACTTTGGCATCGACACCGCCCAGTCCTTCGGTCTGGGTTGGGCACCGGACGAATGGTCGGCCCTGGCCACCCACCTGAATGGCAAGGGATTCAACGAGTCCGAACTTCTGGACGCCGGCCTGGTCAAAGCGCGCGACTCGGGCGGCGTCTACGATGCCTTCCGCGGCCGTATTGTCTTCCCCATCCACGATACGCGCGGCCGGCCCATCGGCTTCGGGGCGCGGACCTTGGACCCCGAGGGAGTGCCTAAGTACCTCAACTCATCTCAGAGTGAGATCTTCGACAAGAGCCACGTGCTCTATGGTCTGCACCGGGCGGTTCGGGCCATGCGATCCGAGGACGCTGCGGTGGTCGTCGAGGGCTATACCGACGTCGTGCGCGCGCACATGGCCGGTTTCGAGAACGTGGTGGCCAGTCTGGGCACGGCCATCACCGAGCACCAACTGCGGGCGCTAAAGCGTTACACCCACACGATGGTGCTGGCTCTGGACGCCGACGCGGCCGGCCAGGCCGCCACCCTGCGGGGTCTGGAAGTCGCCCGCGAGGCCGCCGCGGGCGGCGTGGTCCCGGTGCCCACCGGCCGCGGCATGCACTACGCCCAACGCGTGGACGTCGACCTGCGCGTGGTCTCGATGCCGGCCGGCAAAGATCCCGACGACGTCATCCGCGACGGACCGGCCAACTGGCGCAAGCTGGTGACCGGGGCGCGTCCGGTGATGGACTACCTGTTC
>JAFDCW010000137.1 GCA_019312705.1 Deltaproteobacteria bacterium | reverse complement strand
TCGAAGCGGCGATGCCTTCTCTCGAGGTCGGGCCGGTTGATCTGCTCATTCGCACTGGCGGCGAACAACGCATCTCCAACTTCTTGCTCTGGGGCGCTGCCTACGCCGAGCTGTATTTCAGCGACACGCTCTGGCCAAACTACTCCGAGGCCGACCTCTACGACGCCGTCGCAGAGTATCAAAAACGAAACAGACGCTTTGGCCGGGTTGAGACCTCGGTGACCGAAGAGGACGCCGAATCCAGGTGCGAACCCGACGCCGAGGCGAGCACCTCCATTCCTCACGCGCAGAAGAACGCCGCGATCTGATATAGCCACCGTCGTAATGGCTGAGTCAGTGCCACCGGCGGAAGCCGTGAAGAAGAGCGGCGGTATGTCGAACCTAGTGGCTCGACTGCTCACCGCCGTCGTCGTCGTACCCGTGCTCCTCTACTCGCTCTTTTGGGCGCCGTGGTGGGCCTTCTTCTCCATCGTCGTGGTGGCCTCGGCCGTCTCCGCGATGGAGCTCTCGGGCATGACCCTCGCGGGGTACCGGGGCCTGCAAGTTTGGTCGGTCATCGCCACCCTCGGGGTCCTCGCGGTCTTCTATTTCGCTCCGTCGAGCCTCGCGGTCACGAGCGCCGTCCTCGGCGTGATCGCCCTCGGCTTCTTGTTTGCGCTCTTTTCACCGGACCCGATCGAGAGTGCCGGCAACCGCATGGGCTGGCTCGTCGTCACCCCGCTTTTCGCCGGCGGCATGCTCTCGGCGATCGCACAGCTCCACCGCCTCGACCACGGCGGCGCCTGGGTGGCGCTCGCCATGATGCTCGCTTGGTTCGGCGACACCGGCGGTTACTTCGCCGGCCGCGCCTTCGGCAAACACAAGCTCTACCCGAAGGTCTCGCCCAAGAAGACCATCGAAGGCGCCGTTGGCGGCGCCGCGGCGAGCATCGGGGGGGCGCTGCTCGCCCACTTCTGGTTCCTGCCGGATCTACCCCTCGTGCACGGCATCGCCCTCGGCCTCATCGCGAGCATCGTCGGCCAGGCGGGCGACCTGACCATCTCCCTCATCAAGCGCAGCACCGGCTTCAAGGACAGCGGCTTCATCGTACCCGGCCACGGTGGGCTCCTCGACCGCATCGACGCTCTGGTGATGACCGGCCTCGCCACGTGGCTCTACGCCGTGTGGTTCCTCCCACCGTCGTGAGGATTGACGCGCCGCAGGATTGACCCGTCGACCTCTCCGAGTACATCGGGCAGATCCTCTCGCAGCCCAAGAACGAGATCATCGTCAACTTCCCCGTTTTGATGGATGACGGCAGCCACAAGATGTTCAAGGGCTACCGCATCCAGCACAACAACATGCTCGGGCCCTACAAGGGCGGCATGCGCTTCCACGCGACGGTCAGCCTCGACGACCTGAAGGCCCTCGCGTCGATGATGACGTGGAAGTCGGCGCTGATGGAGATCCCCTTCGGTGGAGCGAAGGGCGGCGTGAAGCTCAACCCGCACGACTACTCCCACAAGGAGCTCATGCGTCTCACCCGTCGCTTCACCCACGCCCTCGGCGCGAATATCGGCCCCGAGTACGACATCCCGGCGCCGGATGTAGGGACCAACTCCAACACCATGGTTTGGATGATGGATACCTACATGAACACCGTCGGCCACGTGGAGAAGAACGCCCAGCGACGCATCGTGACGGGCAAGTCCGTGGTGAGCGGCGGCTCCCACGGCCGTACGAAAGCAACCTCCCAGGGCGTCGTCCACTGCCTCGTCGAGTGGGCCAAGGAGAACCGCTTCGAGCTCGAGGGCAAGACGGCGATCATCCAGGGCTTCGGCAACGTCGGTAGCCACTCCGCAATCCTGCTCAACAAGCTCGGCGTGTCGACCATCGCCACCGGTGACCACACCGGTTATCTACACAACCCAGAGGGTTTCTTCCCCCACAAGCTCGCCGAGCACGTGCGGATCAACGGCTCGATCGCCGGATACCCCCATGGCGAAGAGATCTCCCGCGAGGACTTCTTCGGCATCGAGGCGGACATCTTCATCCCCGCCGCCCTCGAGAATCAGGTCGGTGTGGAAGAGGCGAATGCCCTCAAGGTCCGGGTCATCGCCGAGGGTGCCAACGGGCCGATCAACCCCGAGGGCGAGCAGATTCTCTACGACCGCAAGATCGCGGTCATCCCCGACGTGCTCGCCAACTCCGGCGGCGTGACGGTCAGCTACTACGAGTGGTGCCAGAACAAGCGCAGCGAGCGCTGGGAGCTATCCCGCGTCGATGAAAAGCTGCACAAGGCGATGACCGACGCCTATCACCGGGTGATGTACTTCTCGCGCGAGCGCAACGTGTCCCCCCGCATCGCCGCCTACGCCCTCGCGCTGCAAAACTTGTATCTGGCCTACGAAGAGCGCGGAATCTTCCCCTGAAGACGCTTCGCGAGTGGCTCGTCGAGGGGCCCTATGCGCTGGCTCTCTCGTCGGGCTTCTTCGGCTTCTACGCTCACACCGGCATGGTCGACGCCCTCATTCGAGGGGCGCCTCGCCCGGATCATGTCTGTGGGGCGAGCGCCGGGGCTCTGGTCGCGGCGTGCTACGGGGCTGGGCTTCGGCCGGAGGCGCTGGGCGAGGAGCTCTCCGTGCTCGAACGAGGCGACTTCTGGGACCCGGCCCCGGGCCCCGGGCTGCTCCGCGGGCGCCTCTTTCGGGAGCGGCTGCACGGGCTCTTGCCGCGGACTTTCGCCGAGTGCCGTACTCCGGTCTCGGTCGCCGTGCACGACGTCCTGGGTCGTCGGCCCCGGGCGCTGACCTCCGGCTCCCTGCCGGCGGCGGTGCACGCCTCCTGCGCCGTCCCCTTCATGTTTCGCCCGGTTCGTGTGGGTGGCCGCCTCTACGTCGACGGCGGCGTCAGCGACCGACCGGGCGTCACGGCAATGCCGGAGGGGCGGGTTCTCTTTCACCACCTCGCATCCCGGTCCCCGTGGAGGAGGCCCGGGTCCGAGTCGCTCAACATCCCCCGGCGCCGAGGCCTGGTCTCGCTGGTGATCGAGGGATTGCCCCGGGTGCACCCATTCCGCCTCGATCGAGGCCGGGACGCCCTGGCCATCGCCCGCCGGGCCACCGAGCGTGCCCTCGACCTTCCCATCTGCGACGGGCGGGTTGCGGTCCCGGTTCCTTGACAAGGGCACCCCTCGGGGCGGCATATTTCCCCCACCATGGGTTCCACCGTCCTCCAAGGGGAGATCACCGGAGAGGGTGTCTTCTCCCTGCTCGCCGAGATCGAAGAGCGCCGCACCAGTGGCGTGCTGCGCTTCGAGTCGGCTGAACTCTCGGGTGACGTGCACATGGTCGCCGGGCAGTTCGCCGTCGACCAGCCCGAGTTGGCCGACGGACGCGACGTCGTGGAAGTATTGCTCGAGCTTCGGGAAGGGACCTACGAGCTGGTCCAGAAGCTGCCGTCGTTGCCCGTTTCCCACGGCACTCAGAGCGCCCGGGAGGGTTCCCTCGACGTTCACGTGCCCGCTGACCTGATGAATTACTGCGAAGCCGCAGGGCTCACCGGCCTGCTGCACCTCGAACGCGACGGGCGCACGGCCGAGGCCATCTACGACCGGGGCGAGCTCACCGACATTCGCGTCGACGGGACCGCCGACGAAGATCTCCACGACGTCTTCGGGTGGACCGACGGGCAGTTCAAGATCACCGCGCATTCGATCCCCCCCACTCTCGCGGTCGATGAGTTGCCGCTGATCGACGGCGAAGCGATCGAGTTCGAGGCTGTCCCGCGACCAAGGCAAGCCGACCAAGAGGACGAGGAGGACGAAGAGTACGAAGACGACCCCCTCGAGGGGGAACCGACCAGCCAGTTCCACCGGCGCCGGGCGGCGGATACCAGCGAGATCTTCCTGCGCTCCGTCGAGGTCGCGCTCACGGACATCATCGAAGAGCGCGAAAAACATCGGGGGGCCGAACCCCGGGCCCAGATCGAGAGCATCGTACCCCCGGCCCGGCCTAGCTCTCCGGCAGCGGTTGAAAAGGTCGTTCGCATCCAGGGGAAGCGCAAACGCAAGCGTCAGTCGACGGTGCGCATCGTCTACTCGAGCAATCGGAATCCCGAGGACGACCTCGGCACCACCCGGCACGTCGCCAAGGGCGAGCGCCAGGATGGGGCCCTGCCGCAAGCCGCCCCCGAGCGGATCACCGACGACGAAGAGGGGAAGAAGAAGAAGAAGAAGAAGCGTAAAGTCCGTAATAAGAAGGGCGCCGAGGAGATGGCGGTCGTCGGAGCGTCCGAGCCGGCCGCCGAAGGCAGCGGGGAGCCCCAGGGCGCGGACGGGTCTCGCTCTCCATCGGATCCCCTGGCCACCGTCGGGTGGGTGGCAGCGGTCTTCGCCCTCTTCTTCTTCGCCATTCTCATCCTCGCCCGGCTCCCGCCCCTCGGCTAGTCGGCAAGAAGGCGCAGGGGCACGGCGCCACTCTTTGGAGTAGGCTTTGCCCCGTGCGGGCACGGGCACTTCCACTGGCTCTCCTGCTCGTCGGGGGGCTCTCGTTCTCGGTCGGTGCCGCTGCCCAGGAGGCGGTCCCCGATGAAGCGGCGCCCGACGAGGACGGGCTCCGTGGCGCGACGTCCGATGACACCGCGTCCGACGACGCGGCGCCCGACGACGCGGCGCCCAATGGCGCGGCGCCCGATGAAGCGGCGCCCGACGACGACCGTCAGCCCGTCTGGGACGCGCCGCCCTCCGAGGAGCCCGGCGCCGTTGCTGGTGAAGTCGCAGCGCCGGACGACGCGGTGCCCCAGGACTTGCCCGAGGACGATCCCGCCGCCGCCCCGCCGACTTCCGATGCGCTCTCTCCGATCCGCTACGTGCTCGAACGGGTCGAAGTCCGCGGCAACGACAAGACCGCCGACTTCGTCGTGCTGCGCTACGTGCCCTTCGAAGCCGGGGACGTCCTCGACGTCGACGACCCGGACATCGACGGCATCCGCTACCGTCTTCTAGGCAGCGGCTACTTCGAGACCGTCCACCTCTCGCTCACCCGAGGCTCCGCCCGGGGGCGGGTCGTCCTCGTCGTCGAGGTCGAGGAGCGCAATACGATCATCGTCGAGCACCTCGCCCTCGGGCTCTCCCAGGGCGTAGAGAATACGACCGATACCGCGAGCGACCTGCTGCCCTACCTCGGCCTCACTCTCGCGGAAACGAACTTCCTCGGCACCGGGATTGCGCTCTCGTTGAGCGGCCTCATCTCCGAGCGTCAGCAGGGCGTCAGCGTTCGATTCAACGACCCGACCTTCCGGGGGTCCGCATTCAGTCTCGGTTTGGCGGGTTTCTTCAACAACGGGCGGGAATTCTTCGGCACCGATGCCCTGGTGGCCGTCCGGTGCCCCCCGGACCTCGACCCCGGGGAGCCCTGCCCCGCCGAGGTCGAGGCCAACAGCGCCGTCGTCTTCTATCGGCGCTACGGGCTCCGGGTGGGTTCCGGGGTCGACTTGGGCAACGCCGCCTGGCTGACCCTCGACTGGCAGCCCGAGCTCGTCGACGTGCCCATTCGTCCCGACGCGGCCTCGGAGATGCGCGGCACCGACATCGAACCCATCGACTTCGCGATTCGCGAAGGCACGAGCTTCCTCTCGACCCTGCGTCTCGGTTTTCACTACGACAACCGCGACGACCCGGTGTTGCCGAGCCGGGGGGTCCTGGTGCGCCTCATGGTCGACGGTTCGAGCCCGATCCTCGGCAGCGCCTACAACTTCCTCAAGGTCCATGGCCAGGTCCGGCATTGGGTGCCGATGCCCTGGGGTCACGGTCACTCGGTGCGTTTTGGGATCTACGGCGGCGTGCTTTTCGGCGACGCGCCGTTCTTTTTCAAGTTCTACGCGGCGGACCTCTCGGACCTGATCCCGTCACGGATCCTCGAGATGAACGTCGACGACCGGTCCCCGCCGAACCTCTTGAATACGTCCATCGTCGAGCGCCGGTCCGGGGACCTCGCGGGGCGTGTCGACGTCGAATACAACCTTCCCATCTACCAAGGCCACGGCGGCCTCCGGTCGGTGAGCGGCTACTTCGGCGGTGGTCTCTACGCGCTCTCGGACCGCCGGGACCTCGCCCTCTCGGTCCCCGGTTACGAAGGCGCGTCCAAAGTCCCCGTCGACCTCACCTTCGACTTCGGCGTGCGCTTCGACACCTCGGTCGGCATGTTCCAGGTCGGCTTCTCGACGCTGCTCGGGTTTTTGGAGCTCTGAATGCGGGCGCCGCCTTCTCGGACCGTCGCGCAGCCCTTGGCGCTCCTCTTGGCGCTCTTCTTGGCGCTCCTGGCCGTCTCCTCGGTATCCCTCGCGTCGCTTTTGGTGCCCGTTCCGGCCCAGGCCCAGGAGCAGCCGCCCCGTCGGCGTCTCGGCGTGTCGTTCCGCGGTGGGCCGGCGCACCTCACGTTCAGCGCTCGGGACCTCTTGAACGCGGACGCCCGGGAGAAGCTCGCGAGCGGCCTGCCTCAGACCGTGGTCATGCGGGTCTACGCCTACGCCGAGGGCCGGTCCGCGCCCATCGCGATGTCCGTGCGCTCGTGCCGGGTCGTCTACGACCTCTGGGAAGAGGTCTACCGCGTTCAGGTGGAGAGCGTGAACGCGGACCGAGCGACGACGGTCTCGGACCTCGATGAGGTGCTCGAGCGCTGCGTCATTTCACGCCGTTTCCCGGTGGGAACCGCCGCCGACTACTCCCGTCACCGGGGCCGCCGGGTCTACTTTGCCGTGCTCTTCGAGTTCAACCCGCTCTCTCCGGACACCGTCGAACGGATCCGTCGGTGGCTGGCGCGGCCGACCGGTGGCCGCGTCCAAGGCGAGGCCTTCTTCGGTTCTTTCGTGAGCCTATTCGTCAACCGGCGGATCGGCGACGCCGAGCGCCTCCTGAGTTTCCGCTCGCAACGGGTCCGGGTGCCGCGGTGAAGCTGACTCGCTTCGAGCGGAAGATCCTCGCGGCGATCCTAGCAGCCGCGGTCCTACCGTTCGTCGGGACCGTCGTTCTCGGTCGCGCCGCTCTCTTCGAGGCCTATCAGGTCGGCGTGAATCCGCGGGTCGAGGCAGAGCTCGAGCGATCCCTCGAGACGCACCGGGCCCTCCTCGGAGCGCTCCGCGACGAGGCCGACCTCACGGCCGATGCCGTCGCCTTCGACCGCCGCCTCCGAGTGGCCCTCGCCGCGGGGCCCGCCGCGACCACCACCCACCTCGATGATTGCCTGGTGCGCTACCAAAGCACGGCCCGCATCGAGGTCCTCTCCCCCACGGGCTCCGTGATTTCGGCGGCGGAGCGAGCGCAGCGCCTCGACGAAGACCGTTTCCGGCTTCTGATCCTCGAACGCACCGTCGGCAGGTTCTCGGAAGACGCGAACGCCGAACCGCTCGACGGTTCGGTCCCAGCTCCGTCCGTCGAGGTCCTGGTGCGCCTGACCATCGCCGCCCCAGCGGAGCTCTTCTTCGACTACCAGCGTGCCGGTGAGGTCACCGAGGTCTACTCCCGCCTCGAGGCCAGCGCGTCTCGGGTGTCTGGATTCTATTTCGCCATCTACCTCGGGTTTCTTCTCTGCGTGACGGTGGTCGCGGTGGCCGTCGGGACCTTGGCGGCCCGCCGGGTGACGCGCCGGGTCGCCGACCTCGCGGAGGCGACGGCCCGGGTCGGCGCCGGGGACCTCGCGGTCACCGTGCCCACCGATAGCAACGACGAGGTGGGCGAGCTGACCCGGGCGTTCAACGCGATGGTCGCGGACCTGCGAAGTTCCCGAGATCGCATCGAATACCTTCAGCGTATCGGCGCGTGGCAGGATTTTGCCCGGCGCCTCGCCCACGAGATCAAAAACCCCCTGACCCCGATCCAGCTCGCGGCCCAGGAGGTCGAGAAGGCCTACACCGGCACCGACGAGGCCTACGCCCACAAGCTGGGGGAGGCCCGATCGATCATCGAGGAGGAGGTCGCGACCCTCCGGCGCCTGGTCGGGGAGTTCAGCGAGTTTGCTCGTCTGCCCCAGGCCGAGCTGGCGCCCGCCGAGCTCGGTGAGTTCATCGGCGACCTCGCTCGCAGCCTGTCCGCTGCCCTCGAGGTCCCGGACGGGGTCGAAGTGCGCTTCGAGAGCCTCGACGAACCAGTGACCGTGAGCATCGACGCGATGATGCTCAAGCGCTGCGTGGACAACCTGGTTCGAAATGCCGTCGAGGCCCTCGCCCTCGCCGATGGAGGCGTCGTCGTCGTGAAGGCTCACCGGGACGGGGACCGGGCGCGAATCGAAGTGGTCGACGATGGGCCCGGGATCGATGCCGATGCACGGCCGCGAATCTTCGACCCCTACTATACGACGAAGACGGAGGGCACCGGTCTCGGCCTCGCCATCGTCAAGAAGGTGGTGCTCGAGCACGGTGGGGATATCTCTTGTGAGCCGCGGGAAGAACCGCAGGCTGGCACGCGCTTCGTATTGTCACTCCCGGTGGCATGCGCAGCGCCGGGGCCCGAGGATCAGACGGGGTGAGAAGAGAGAGCAGGGAGGTGGGCTGAGGTGAGCCGTTTGAAGACCGCCCTCGCGTGTACCTGGCGTTGCCCGCGGTGGTGCTCGTCGCCGCCGCCGTCGGCCTCTGGCTCGACGAGGGCCTAGAGCCCGCGCCGAGTTTTGCCCTGCCCATCGTCGCCGGCGAGGGGGCCCGGGACGGGGACCGGGTGAGCCTCGAAGAGCAGCGGGGCCGGGTGGTCTTGCTCGATTTCTGGGCGAGCTGGTGCGCACCCTGCCAGGAGAGCATCCCGATCCTCAATCGTATCGAGGCCGAGTATGGCGCCGACGTGACCTTGCTCGGGGTCAACGTCGAGGCGGGTTTTTCCCCGTCCCAGATCGAAGCGGCCCATCGAGATTTCGGCGCCAGCTTCCCGAGCCTGCACGACGAAGACGGCAGCTTGGCGACGGCCTATGGGGTCGTGGGTCTGCCGACCCTGATCGTCATCGATCGGGAGGGCCGGGTTGTCGAGGCCCGGGCCGGGGTGCCCGACGAGGGGCGCCTCGGGGCCCTCGTTTCACGCCTCAGCTCACCCTAATACCCAACGATTGCCGCATAATATCCGTAGCTTAGCCCAGGCCACTGTTGACGTCTGGCTTGCGCTTCGGTATGCTGCGCCGCCCTACCGTCCCCTCCCAGCAGGAGATCCGCTTGGTTCAGATCCTTCGCGGCGGAAGTCTCGAAGAGCGCGTCGCGCGCCTTCACGAGGTAACCGCAAAGGCCCCAAAATCGCTTCACGACCAGTTCGTGGAGCGACTCGATATCACGTGGATTCACCACGATAGCGCCCTCGAGGGAGTCGTTTACGGCTTCGAGGAGCTGCAAGCTGCGGTTGATGACCAGATCATCAGCGAATCGACCTTGATGCCAGTCTACGACGAGATCCGTCAGCACAAGGCGGCCATCGATCTCATCCGCAATCTCGCCCAGAAGAAGCGCCTCATCCTGAACCTCGATGTCATCAAGGACATCTATGTGACCCTCCTCCCCGACGAGGCCGAGGGTAAGGGCGGGCCCAAGTACCGCGCCGACATGCCCCTGCACCGGCTCTACTTCCACGAGATCGCCCAGCCGGAGAAGATCCGCAACCAGATGAAGCAGCTGATGACGTGGATGAACGCCCCGGAGACCAAGCGCTCGACGCACTCGGTCCGCCTCGCGGCGAAGGCCCACTACAAGCTTCTCCACACCTATCCGTACAAGAAGCAGAGCGGCAAGGTCGCGCGCCTCTTGATGAACCTCATCCTGATGCGTCAGGGCTACCCGCCGGCGATCGTGCACGCGACGGAGCGTCAGCGGTACTACGACGCACTCAAGACCTCCGAAGACGCGACGGCGAAGGTCGTCACCGAAGCCCTCACCTCTTCGGTCGAGAGCACGATCCGCTTCTACGAAGACGCCCTCGGCCTCAAGAGCTCCGCGAGTCCGACCTGACTTAGTGCGAGCCGGGTAGAATCTCGTAGAACTCTTCGCCGACGCGTTCGCCGAGGAGGGCTGTGCGATCTCCCGCGGCGTAGTCGACGACGACGAGCAGCCGACCCCCGGGGCCCCTCAAGATGGTGTAGGTGGCGCGCTCGCTGACCATCGGCAGCTGTTCGCCCTCGGTGCGAACCTCGGCCTGGCCTCGGCGCCAGAGGGAGAGGCGCAGCCCTCCGACGGGCAGCTCGGTGGGCACGGCGCCGTCGGGGACTTCGTCGGTCTCGGACAGGAACGCCACGTCCCGGGCCTCGGCGTCGAGCATGACGACGTGGCTCGCCCGGACTCCGCCGGGGGTGATGAAGAGGCTGAGGGCGAAACCCTCTTCGTCGAAGTGAATCTCGCCGGCGAGCCAGAGCTCGGTATCGGCGTAGAGCAGCACGTCGCCGACCCGCAAACCCCGCGGCCCTCCGGGGCGGGCGGGCTTCACGGCACCGTCATTCGGCGCGCCCTTCTTCTGGGCTTTCTTCTGGGCTTTCTTTTGGGCTTTCTTCTGGGCTCTGTCTTTGGCGCCTTTGGAGCCGGAAACCAACCAGTGCGCCGGCGCGTCGTCCACGTCGGCGTTCGCCGGGTCTCCGTGGGACACCTCACGGGGCGCGTCGGCGGGCAGGGCGGGGGGGGCGCCTTTGCCGCGCCGGCGGCGGGCGACCAGGGCCCCGAGGATGACGACCCCGGCGCCGATTGCGAGATAGACGAACATGCTTGTTCATCCCGTCTACTCAAATCGGGGTGAGCAATCAAATCAGGCTGATATGGTCCGCGCCGTGCGGAAGCCCGAAAGGCCCCAAGCAGTCGTCCTGTCCCTGGTGGGGGGCGCCGCGCTGCTGCTCTTCTTCCAGGCGATGGCGCGCTGGGGCAGCCTGCACAACCAGACCTTCGACCTCGCATTCTACGCCCGCATGGCCTGGGGCCCGGTGCATGGGGTCTTCTGGGACCCCATCGTCGGGGCCCACATGCTGGGCCTGCACGTCTCCCTTTTGGTCTTCCCCCTGAGCCTCGTCACCCTGGTGCCGGGGGTCATCGTACCCCTGCTGCTCGGTCTTCAGGCGATCGCCACCGCCGCCGCCGCGATCCCCCTCGGCCAGATCGCCCGCCGTCGCTTTGGCCCCTGGGGGGCGGTCCTCGGCGCTGCGGCTTGGCTGCTCTACCCGAACATCGCGCACGTCGCGACCTACGAGTGGCACCCGGGCACCATCGCCGTCCTGCCCCTCGCCTACGCCCTCGACGCCCTCGACCGCGGCGCCCCCCGTGCGTTTGTCGTCTGCGCGCTTCTGACCCTCGCGTGCCGTGAAGATCTGGGCCTCGTCACCGGCCTCCTCGGCCTGGTCGCCCTGCGCTCGGACCCCCGACTCCATCGGGCGGGCCGAGTCGTCGCCCTCGTGTCATTCGCCTACGTCGCGCTCTTCCTCTTTGTGCTCCTACCCCTTCTCGGCCCCGCCGAGGGCTCGGCCCAGCTTCACTTCGGCAAGTGGGGGCCGTCCTTGCCGTCGGCCCTCGTTGGCATGATCACGCACCCCGTGCAGCTCATCGAGCACCTCGCGGACCCCGCCCGCCTGGCCTACCTGCCCCGTCTCTTGGCTCCGGTCGCGTTCCTCGCGGTCTTGGCGCCACGCTGGCTCATCCCGGTCCTGCCCATCGTCGGTATCAATTTGGTCAGCGACTGGCCCACGACGACCGACCTCGACAGCCACTACCAGACGGTGCTCCTGCCCTTCCTGATCGTTGCGGCCCTCGACGGCGGCAGCCACCTGGCCCCCCGGGTGAGTGGGGGCCAGGTGGGGGCGCTATTGAGCGGGGCGCTCGTCTTGTCTCACCTCATCGCCGGCGGCAGCCCCGTCGCGATGGACTACGACGCGGCGATGTTCCAAGACGACGCGCGATCCCGAGCGGCTCGTCGAGTCCTCGCCGTCCTCCCCGACGACGCCGCCGTGCAGCTCCCCTACGCGCTCATGCCCCACGTCGCCGAGCGGCATTCCTTCGGCCCACCCCCTCCGCCGGACCGCAACTACGATTGGGTGGTCCTCGACGCATGGCATCGGATCGACTTCGCCCAGAGCGAAGACCTCCTGCGCACCGATGAAGAGCCCACGGTTCGGGACTGGCTCGCTCGGGACGACTTCGGCCTGGTCCTCGTCGCCGAGCCCTACCTGGTGCTGCGCCGGGGCGCCGATCCCCGTGCCCTTCCGGTAGAACGCTATCGGGCCCCGACCGCCGCCGGCCCGGCCCAACGCCTTTCGGCGTGCCTCGACCTAGTCGGCACAGAGATCGACGAAGGCGCTCTCGTGCTCACCCTGCGAGCGAAGGCGCCCTGCGGCGCGGACCTCGCCCTTCGCCTCGGCCGAGGCTACCGGCCAGAGCGCGTCGACCTGCTCTTCGACGGCCTGCTCTCCCCGGCCCATCTGCGTACCGGCGAAGACTACAGGTCGACCCACAACCTCGACGACGACGAGCTCGCCGCCTTCGAAGAGGGGCGCCTTCGGGTAGGACTGCTGCGTTCGAGCGGCGCCCGGCCGAGTCACGCAGACCCGGTCGCGGTGCACTGCCGCTGACCGATGTCGCGCGCTGAGGCCGGCTTCCGAATCGGGGTCGGAGCCCGCGCCGAAGCGGCGGTCAGAGCGATGGAATCTTCTGCGCGGGGGTCGCTACCGCACCCGGCAGTCGACCGGCGAGGGGCCAGTTCCGAGCGGGCATCGACGCCAGCTCGAGGACCGCACGGGCGGCCGGGTTGAGGGCGAGGATCCAGGAGTCGTTGGCGGGCTTTTCCCGCATGAGGGTGAAGGGCAGGGGCGGAGGCAGGGGCTTGCTGACGAAAGCGGTGCCGTCGACGACCGTCTGCTCGTCGGCAAAGCCGTCCGGCATGAGGGATAGTTCTCGCTGCATCTCGTTCCGAGTGACCTGCTTCATTGTTTCCTCCGACACACTGGGGAACAACGCAGGCGCCGTGCCAATGGGAATCGAATATCGCGCCTTGAAACCACTCGTTTTTTTCGCGGTTGGGGTGGCTGATCGAAAAGCCATCCCCGGATCGCCACGCCCTTCTTGCTCTCTTGGGCTCGATCAGCCGGCGAGGGCGGTCGTCGTATTCAAAGCCAGATCGCCGCGCCGTAGCGTCCCGAGAGCTCCTCGACGTGCTCGAGGAGGTGGGCCCGGCGGGCGAAGAGGTGATCGTAGTGGCGGGCCCGGAGGAACGGCGCGAGGGGGTCCTGGGCCATGCGGGCCTCGAGGCTGCCTTGGTCGAGATCACGGATCTGGTCGACGGTCTCGCGCCGAAAGCGCTGAAGGGCGTGCAGCCGGGCGTCCATCAGGGGGACCCGGGCCCGGGGCCCGGCGGTGAAGCCGGCGCCGTTGTCGAGGTAGATGAGCGGTCCGCCCTCGCCGCGGGTGCGCACGTTGGTGAAGTTTCCGCCCCACCGGTCGACGTTGGTCGTGAGGTAGTCGAAGAGGATCATGTCGGCGAGCTCGCCGACCCGGTCCTCGGTGTCGGCCTCATCCTCGGCGAGGGGGCCTTCGGTCGGCAGGTGGGCGTTGCTCCATTCCCGGGGCCGCTGGTAGGGCGAGATCAGGAGCGAGCCCTCCTGCCGAATCCACTTGTCCCAGCGCCGCCCTGGCTGGATGCGCGCGAGTCGTTCGGGGATCCACCAGATGAAAGCGCCGCGCACGGTGCCGTCTTCTTGCACGGCGACCTCATCGATGCGCTCGTCTCCGGCGGCGGCCTCTCGCAACGGCGCCCATTCCATCACGCGGCCGATGGCGGGCGGTACGCGGCCGAGGCCGAGCTCCCGGTCGAGGTAATAGGCGGCGAGCTCCGAGTAGTAGTGGGCCGCCGAGAACGATTGCTCCGGCTTGAAGTAGCCCTGGGTGCCGTCGACGAGGGTGATCTTGAAGGCCAGTGATCGGCCGCCGTGGCCCCGTTCGATCTCGGCGATCTCGCCCGCCCGGAGGGCTTCGCGAACGGTGTGATCGAGCTCGCCGAGGAAGCGGCTGCGTCGGTTGAGGACCGGTGCGGGTTCGATGACGGTGTCGTCTTCGACGGCGGCAGGGGCCGCCGCGGGCGGGGCCGCCGCGGGAGGCGCTGCCGCGGGCTCGCCCTCGCCTAAGGGGGCCGCCTCGGCAACTGGGGCCCGGGTTGTCGCGACGTCTCCCGGCGGCGCGGAGGCCGACACCGAATCGCAGGCTGCGATGGTGAGGGCCGAGATGGCCACCAAGGCGGCGGTGAGCATGGCGGTGACGGGCGCGGCGAACCGGTTCACAGATGCGATCGTCGCAACTTCGGGGCCGGAGCCCCAACTTCGCGGCAGAGGTTGTGTCCCTGCCGCGACGATCGTGTCTGCAGAGACGCACCCTCGCGGGCCGCTAGGCCGCTCTTGGGGCGACAACCGCAGGCGGTCCGGTGGTTGCAACTCGCATCCTCCCATGAAGGCGTTCCTCATCGCGATCCCATCCCTCGCCGCAGCCTTCTTGGCTCTCGGGCCTTCGACGGCTCTCGCCCAGGACTCCGAGTCGGGCCTCCAAGAAGACCGACAAGAAGATGCCTGGGCCGATCTCTGGTCCGACCCCAACCCCGGTGTTCGATATCTGCGTCGCACGACTCGAGACCCGTGCACCATCCATGCCCTGGTCATCGATCTGCGCGCCGATGGCGTAGACATCGTGGCGACCCCCCACGGCGAGCGCTGGAGTTCGGTCCGCGATTGGGCCGAGGACCGGGAGGTGGTGGCCGCGGTCAACGGCGGCTTCTGGGGAGCCTTCGCGCGGCCCGGGGGTCTCGCCGTCGGCGAGGGCTCCCCGTGGCCCGAGGCCGAGGACGACCGGGACCATGGATTCTTCGCCGTGGGTGACAACGGCCGGGCGTGGATCAGCCCCCCGGAACACATCGTCGCCCTCGAGGGGGAGGGGGCCGGAGAGTCGGCTCGAGAATCTGCGAGTGATGCCGTGCCTGAGGCGGGGGACCACCGAGTCGTTGCATCCGAGCGGGTGCACGATGCGGTCTCCGGTCGACCGATGCTCGTTCGGGCCGGAGAGGTCGATACCTTCGGTCTCGACTTCTTCGAAACCTCCCATCGCCGGCACCCGCGCACTGCGGTCGGCGTGTCCCAGGACGGCTGGACCGTTTACCTCGTCGTCGCCGACGGCCGCCGGGAAGGCAGCCGAGGCCTCGACATGTATCAGCTCGCGGAGATGCTGGCGGACCTCGGCGCCCACGACGCCATCAACCTCGACGGCGGCGGCTCGAGCACGATGTTCGTCGAGGGCCTCGGAGGCGTCATCAACGCGCCGAGCGGGGGGCGCTGGGAGGCGGTCTTCGGTCTCGGCGCCGGGGATGAGGTCGCGCGGGAGCGCGTCGCCGCGGACGGCGTGCAGGAGGCGTACGTGCGCGGGGTCGAGCGCGAGGTCCTAAATCACCTCGGCGTGGTCGCCCCTCGGCTGGCCGCGGCCCCCGCCCGAAGTGCTGCAGGTTTCGACGGGCTGCCGGCCATCGACAGGCCGCGGCAAGCGCCCCCCCGAGCGCCGCTCTTTCGTCTCGGGCGCGCCCGGGAGCTGATCTACCCAGCGCTCTGGGGGGTCGGGCTCCTGGTCCCGGTCGCCTTCGCGTTTGCCGTGGTTCGCAGACGCTACTGCCGTCGCCGGGAGGTGCCGGGCTGACGGCGGGCTGATGGCGGGTTGATGGCGGGTTGATGGCGGGTTGATGGAACGAGGGCCGCCCGGATACTGGCTGGCATGGGCCGGTGTCGGTTGACAGGCAGCACCCAGCGTCGTGTGATTCGGCGCCGATGCCTCGCGTCTTCGTCACCCGGGAGTTGCCCGTCGATCCTCGCGCCATCCTCTCCGAGGAACTCGGCGCCACTGCCGACGGCGAAGTTCATGTCGACGTCTTCGACCAGCCACGCGCACCAACGCGCGACGAACTTTTCGCCGGGGCGGCCGGGGCCGACGCCGTGGTCTCTCTGCTTTCGGAGCGCATCGACGGGGCTTTCCTCGATGCTACGCCGACGGTCCGGATCGTCGCCAACTTCGCCGTGGGCTACGACAACATCGATGTCGCGGCCTGCACCGAGCGCGGCGTCTGGGTGAGCAATACCCCCGGTGTGCTGACCGAAGCCACGGCAGATCTCGCCTTCACCCTCCTCCTCGCCGTCGCCCGGCGCGTGCGCGAGGGCGAGCGCCTCGTCCGGAGCGGAAACTTCGATGGGTGGTCGCCGACGATGCTGCTCGGCACCGAGCTCTCGGGAAAGGTCCTGGGCATCTACGGCGCGGGACGCATCGGCCGCGCCGTCGCCCGGCGAGGCGAGGCCTTCGGCATGCAGGTCCTCGAGCGCGGCCGGGGCCGCGGTGTCGATTTCGACGAGCTGATCGAGCGCTCGGACGTGATCAGCATCCACGCCCCCTCGAACGACGAGACCCGCCACGCATTCGACGAGCGCGTCTTCGCGCGCATGAAGAACACCGCGCTGCTCATCAATACCGCCCGGGGCGCCATCGTCGACGAAGGCGCCCTCGCCCGAGCCCTCGAAGACGGACAGATCGGCGGCGCGGGCCTCGACGTTTACGAAGACGAACCGCGTGTTCACCCGGGCCTCATCGGCCGCGACGACGTCGTGCTGCTTCCCCACCTCGGCAGCGCCACCCATGGGACCCGCCGCCGCATGGCGGAGACCGCGCTGCGCAACGTTGCCGCGGTGTTGTGCGGCGAGAGGCCTCCCGACGCGGTCAACGCCGTTTGAGGCCTAGGCCCTCCGTGGACCCCGTTTGCCCTCGGAAACACCACCGCACCATTTGTGCTCTACTGCGCCCGTGACCGACTCAATTTCATACGAGCTGACCGACTCCATCGCCGTCATCCGCATGGACGATGGCAAAGCCAACGCGCTCTCTCCGGCGGTCGTCGTTGGTCTCGACGAGGCGTTTTCCCGGGCCGAGGCCGACGCCGACGTGAAGGCGG
>JAFDCW010000818.1 GCA_019312705.1 Deltaproteobacteria bacterium | reverse complement strand
ACCGCCGCCCCGTGCCCATCTGCGACGACCAGCGCCCGGACCGGGTTGCCGCCGGCGACCCCGACCAGACGGAGCGTGTCGCTCGGGGCGCAGGGCAGTGCTCGGGGGAGCTCGGTTGTTTCGGCCTCCGCCGGCGAATCGTGAGGACACGGCAAGAGCGGGAACGTCGGTGAGGCCGGCGGGGCCGGGTCGGCGTTCCCCCGCCTGTCTTCTCGGTCGATCAGGGTGTGCGCCCCGGGGTGGGTCCGGGACCGGGGCCGATAGGTGAATCCGGCGAGCTCCGCGAGGGCTCGAAGTGCGGCGCGCGCCGAGGTGGTCGGCAGCGTGCCGGTCAAAGGCGCGCTCTCGGCGCCGTTGACGAGCACTTGCACGTCGAATACCTCGCCGACCAATTGTGCGGCGACTTCGATGCTCGCTCCTTCGAGGACGATGGATGGCGGCAGCGTTTCGCCGGCGGGCGGCGCGGTGGCCTCGGGCGCTCCGCGGCGCAGCGGCGAGGGCCTCGTCCGGTAGCCGGGGGTGTCGACGGCGAAGGGCCATAGCGCTCCCCAGCAGCGGAACCCGTCGGCCCCCCGGGCGCAGCTGGTCTCCCCGCTGACGACGAGCTCGGTCACCGCGGACAGGTCTTCGACCGGGACCGGGGTCTGAGAACTCTCTCGGTGTCCGTCGCCGAGCTCCCCGTGGGTCCCCTCGCCGACACAGGATACGAGGCCTCCGGCGTGCAGGATGCAAGCGTGGCTCCGGCCGACGCCGATGGCCACAGCGTCTCGGACGCCCGAGATCGTCGGCCTCGGTTGCCCCCAACAGGTCAACGTCTGGTCCCTTTGGACGGCGCATGCGTGCACTGCGTCTGCGTCCATGGCGACGACATCCCGGACGCCGTCGACCTCGATGACCGTTGCGTCCGGCGAGTCCCCGCCGAGGGCGCCCCAGCTGTCACCGCCGAAGCACGATACCCGGCCGTCGGCCCGCCGGGCGCAGCTGTGAAACCAACCGGAGGTGACGGCGACCGCGTTCGAGATGCCCGCGATCGTTTCACTCTGCCCGGCCCCATCCCAGCAGGAGACGGTGCCATCGGCGAGGGCTGCGCAGGCGCGCCGACGGCTCACCCCGATATCGATGGCGTGACGAACGCCGCCGATGCGTCGCGGCGCGAAGGGCCTCCTCTCGCCGAGGCTCCCCCAGCAGGTGACCGCGCCGCCCGCTTCGACGACGCAGGTCGCGTGGTCTCCCGCCGCGATTCGTTCGGCCCTCGTGATTCCGGGGACTCGGGTGAGCGCGTCGTGGTCCTCGAGGTCGGCGTTGCCGAGCTGACCCAGGTCACCGGCTCCCCGGCAGAAGACCTCTCCTCCTTCGATGACGCAGAGGTGGCGCCTGCCGATCGCGAGGGTCTTTGGAGGCAGAGGGGCGCGAGGGGCCGCCGACGGAGGAGCGTCGCCGTGGCGAGGGTCCTGGGTCGGCACCCGTTGAACGGTGCTTCCGCACGCGGTGACGACGAGGACCGTCGGGATAGCCAAGACGACCAAGACAGCCGCGGCAACGAGCCGGGCCGTGGGGGCGAGGCGAATCATCGCCGGCAGTGTACTCCCCATTTACGGCATCCCTGGACATCCCTTGCCGAAGGCCCCATCTCTATCGCGTGATCCGCTCCCTCCTCATCGTCGTCGTGCTTTCACTCCCTGGCGTACTCGCGGCCTGTGGCGGGGCCGACGAAAGCGCGTCTCCGGCGCCGGCAGCGGCCGCGCCCGGCGTCGGTGACCGCGCCCCGGACTTCACCGCACCCGATCAAAACGCCCAGAGCGTCAGCCTCGCGAGCCTCCGGGGCAGCGCCGTGGTCCTCTATTTCTACCCTCGGGACGCGACCCCTGGCTGCACCGCCGAGGCCTGCGCATTTCGTGACGCTTGGGATCGCCTCGAAGCACTGGGAGCGAAAGTCGTCGGCGTGTCGAGCGACGACTCGGCGAGCCACGCCGAGTTTGCCCAGGAACATGACCTCACTTTCCCCCTCCTCGCCGACCCCGAGGGCACCATCGCGGAGGCCTTTGGGGTGCCGAGCCGCCTCGGTTTCCACGCTCGGATGACCTTCATCATCGACCAAAGTGGGGTGATCCGCCGCGTCTTTCGCGATGTCGACCCCGCAGTGCACGTCGAAGAAGTCGCCCAGGTGCTCGAGTCCCTCGCTTCAGTGAGCCCCTGACGCCCAAGAATCCTCGGCTCGAAAACCGGTTACTTCGGATGGGCCCGGGTCCTGTATAATCCCCGTGGTTATGCATCCGGGGGCTGATTTTGCGGAGTTGCTCTTCGGTCTCGCCGAGTCCCGTCACTCGGGGATCGTCGAAACCGTAGGAGAAGACGGGATCCGTACCGATCTCTTCTTGCGCCGCGGCGAGGTTATCTTCGTCGAGCAGGGCACCCTCGGCGAGACGCTCGGTCGCCTGCTCCAGCGCGAGGGGCTGCTTTCCCAGGACGAATACGCCCAGGTCATCAACCGGATGACGGAGAAGCTCATCGACACGGAGCAGCTTCGTTTTGGTGAAGCGGCCGTCGAGCTCGGGTTTGTGACTGGCGCGCAGATTCACAAGGCCCTCGCTCTCCAGGTCCGTCGCAAGGCTGTACGCTGCCTCGCCACGGCGCAGGTCGACTGCACCCTCCGGGACGATCCCGATGCCCTCGACGCGGTCACCGCGTTTCCCGTGCCCATCGCAGCGCCTGAGTCACGTGCTCTTCGATGTTGCCGACCAATGTCCGGTGGTCACCCGGGAGACCCGTGACTTCTTGTCGGGCCTACCGCTGCTTCCGGCGGAGCACCGGCAGATCGCGAAGTTGCCCCGGGACCGCTCGATGCTGACCATGCTGCGAGTCGCCAAAGACCCCCTGGCGCTCAAGCGCCTGCTCGCCTTTCTGCGCATGGCCGGGGTCCTCGAACTCGTCTCTCCCAGCAACCAGTCAGCGGGAGAACAGGTGGTGACCCGGGTCGCGGCAAAGCGTCGACCGAGCGTGCCCGCCACACCCGCTGAGTCCGTATCGGCTGCCGTGTCCGAGGTGCCCCCTCCCCGGCGCGCGTCTACCCTCGCGGCACAGATCTCCCGCGCCGTCGGCCGCTCGGCCCCGCCCCCGAAAAACGAAAAGCGCGCGCGTCTCGAGGCGGAGCAAGCCTTCGAGCGGGGGCGAGCCCACACGAAGAAGGGCAAGTGGGACTCGGCTCTCGATGCATTTCGGCGCGCGGCCCTCTGCATGCCGGACGCGGTCGAATACGAACTCTATGGCGCTTGGGCGGCGGTCATGACGGCGGAAGACGGCGAGGCGCGCAAGGAGCGCGTCCGTGAGGCCGCAATCGCAGCGCGCCGCGCCCGCAAGCAGGAGCCCGAGATGGCCTACGCTTACTACGTCGAAGGCAACGTCGCCCTCGAGGTCGGCCGAGAAGACGCGGCTTTGCGGCGCTTCCGCCACGCAGCGAAGCTCGACCCGAACTTCACGGATGCCGTTCGATTGGCGCGGATTCTTCAGCGTCGCCTGGAGAAGTGACGGGCACGGCGGGTGGCGCGTAGCCGGCGAGGAGGTCTTCGGTGAGCTCTTCGGCCAGGAGCCGGTAGCCGTCGGTCGATAGGTGCACGTGGTCACCGCGGGCTAGGGGCGGGTCGGCGTTGACCCACTCGACCATCGCCAGGCTCCCCCCCATGAAGGCGGCGGAGTCGAAGTAGGCGCAGCCATGGTCGAAGGCGAGGGCGCGGACAACCCGGATCACGTCGTCGGTACGCTCTCGGTGCATCCACTCGCCGTCGACTTGGAGGGGCCTGTCCAACGGGCCGACGACTACGCACGAGGCCTCGGG
Source organism: Deltaproteobacteria bacterium (assembly GCA_019312705.1). Next base: position 1,612 of record JAFDCW010000818.1, on the reverse strand, counting down.
CACCTGTCGGCGAAGCTTCTGCAAGGCAGCGCCCATCTCGCGGCGGGTGGCCGCCGGGGCCTGAGCCAGGTCGTTGCTTTCGTTGCCTCCGTACCAGAGCAGCAAGAGGTCTGGCGCAAAGGCCGCGAGGTGTTCGCTGTAGACCGGTTCGCGCCACTCGAGGTGGTATCGCGCCCGCGCTCCGGAGATGGCGACGTTGTCCACGACGACCCCCGATTGGCCACGAGCGAAGGACAAGCCATAGACCCTCACCGGCGCACCCGGGAGCGCCCGGAGGGCGATGACATGGCGGCCTCCGGAGAGCGGGTAGTGGGCATAGCCCGCCGCGACTCGGCGCGCGGATGTGTCGATCGTCTCGACCACGGTCCCGTCGATGGCCACCTCGAGGAGGCCTCCGCGAGGCATCGCTTCGTAGAGGACCGTGACCTCGTCGGCCTCTGCACCGACCCCTTCCTCGGTCATTGCGATCTCGGCGTGGGCCTCGCGCCCCTCCGAGTCGAAGACGATGCCGGCGATGCCGTAGTGGTCCGGCGTTCCCCGCTCGGTGTTCAGCCGCACTCGGGCCCAGCCGGACCCTTCGGCGACCGTCGCACCCCAGGTCCAGTAGGGGTAGCGGTCGCTGGGCCAGGCCGGGAGAGTGAAGCCCCGGCCTCCGTCGCCGAAGCGCGCCTGGAGGGCCATACGCAGCCGCCCCGGTACGTGGTCGCACGCCGCGTGGGATGCGCCGTAGGCGAGCACGCGGGCTTTGCCGGTGCCGGCTTCGGCTCGGGCGAGGGCTGCGTGGAAGTGGTCGAGGGCGTGGCCGGATGGGTCTTCGAGGGCAGTGGGCACGACGAGGCCGGCTCCGTTCCCCCTCCCGTTCCCGTTCCCGCTCCCGCTCCCGCTCCCGCTCCCGCTCCCGCTCCCGCTCCCGCTCCCGCTCCCGCTCCCGCTCCCGCTTCCGTTCTCAGTTCGCGCCTGATCGTCGGGGGCGGTGAGGTTGCAGGCGGTGAGGTTCAGGGCGGCGAAGAGCGCGGCGCCAAGGGCTAGAGCGCTTGGCGCTCTCGGTGGCCGACGTTTTACCAGGGGTGCCATCGGCGCATCACCGGCGAGAGCGTCGTCGGGCGACGAAGGCGAGGAGCAGGGCCGTCAGCGCTAAGGGCCGGCCGTCGTCACGGCCACGGGTGGCGGCGCAACGCACGCACCCGGAGCCGTGGGCCGCGACGGGGGTCAGGGAGCCGTCGCCCGAGGTGGTACCGGAGTCTTCGGTGCTTGCGTCGGGGGTCACCGGGGGGCCGGTGTCGGTGATGCCGCCGTCCGGCGTCGTTGCCCCGGAGGCTTCGAGGTAGTCGGGCACGGCGTTGCCGTCGACGTCGACGGGGGGGGTGCAGAGGTCGCGGTCGCCCGCTTCGTCTACGTCGGGGATTCCGTCTCCATCCGCGTCGTCGTCGTTCCATGCGGGCCGGCCGTCGCCGTCCGGGTCCGGATTCGCGCCGGCGTCTGCCATCTCGGTTGCGGTCGAGATGCCGTCCCCGTCGAGGTCCATTCCGTCTACCGTGAGCAACTGATAGGGCCCGAGGTCAGCCGGGATGACGTCGACGGCCACGTCCGGGATGGCCGTACCCGTGAAGCG